>CAXNNF010000096.1:0-5327 GCA_964203455.1 Bacteroidia bacterium | reverse complement strand
TTCCGTTCAATCTTAGCATTGGTCAGGGATTCCAACAAGAAATCAAAACTGTTGTTCCAAATGTCTTCGGGGTTCGATGTACCATCAGCACAGCGCTTTAATGGAATTTCATATTCGTAATAGTTATTCACGAAATCGGTTCCAAATCGAATAAATGCGGTTAATTGATTATCTGGCCATTGGTTATTATTCATCGATTCGGCATGAACCTCCATACGGATTCTGCGGTATGGACGAATATCCAAATTGGTATTTTTGAATACTGCACGGGCATCTCCATCTTCCAAATTACACACGCGCATTTGCAACGATTGCTCATTGAGCTGCTGCAAATTGGTTGTTGTAACATCAACTTCACGACGAATTTGTGGAGGAAGTACATAGTTTACCGGAGTTTTATCTCCGTTTTCCTCAATGTTAACTGTTGATACTTGAAACTGGGTGTTTAAATCATTACCGATGAATAATCCGGGTTCTTTCAAACTATACTCAAAACGACGCCATTCCGCACGAACAAGTTCAAGTCGAGCCATGCGAACAACCACTTGTTCTTGCCAATCATGGAAAAACATCCTCATAAAACGTATCGAACGGAAATCGCTGATTGATCCAACTTTATTGGTATAACTCCGAATCGGTACACGAAATTGGTACCAGGTCACATCGATTGCTTTACCATCAACCAATTCACCTTGGCCCGGAACTTTGTCAATGATGTAATTTTGTCCAACAACCATGTCTTGCGGACGCAAACTTAATTTGTACTGAAAATATGCTTCCGAAGTACTGAGCGTATTATCGCTATTTATGTCTTCGATATTGGGAAGTGGAGTGCTTGCAGTTGGATACGATTCAATGGGATCTTCACCCAAACGGGAATTGTTTTCTAAACCGTTATATAATGTGTAACGTGTTAAGATGTCGGCCGATTGAGCATCCCATTCAGAACTCCGAAAGAATCGGTAATCATCGCTCGATGGATCTGCTTGTAATTGTGTGTATGCATCGGCAGTTAAAACACTTTGGGCTTCTGTTAAATAATCTTGAAAAAATACACGTTCCGAATCGTTTGCTAAACCATCCAAACCAACATCGTGCAATGGTCGGCTTGTTGGGTTATTGTCGAATGCACGAACCAATGGAGGTGCTGTTGGATGTTTTCCCCAAGTGGTATACGCAACATTTGTGTTTTCGGGCGTTACAGGAATTCCGTTTTCAAACGATTGCTGACCATCACGTAAAATGTCTTCCGAAATGTTACCAATATTGATGAAGAAATCTCCTCCTGTTCCGCTATTTAGAGCAGTACCTGGGCCATTTCCATTAGCGAAGGGATCCATCATCCAGAACTCGATGTAATCGATATTGGCCGATTCAAAATCGTTAGTTTCAATGCGTCGCATAATTCCGCCCCAGCGTGTTCTTGGGTCTTTTAGAGAGCCATCTGCATTTAATCCTTTCGCATACGGATTATCATTCACAACAAAATTGTATGGTCCGCGTAGGTTGGGATTGAAATGCAAATCCAACACGGGCATAATTTGCACTTGTCCGTTTGGCCTAGCTTTGTTTGGAAATATTTCCGTTTCCACAATTTGCCGCATGAAGTTATGACTCTGCATGGGCGAATTTTTCACATTGTCGGGTGTCGTGCTTCCATCGCGCGAAAACAAAGGATCAATCGTATGCCAATTAATCTTTGCTCTGTTGTGGTTATATCTTCGATCGTCGAATAGGGAACCTTCTTTCAATAAATTATTTTGCCCGCTTGGCGTGGAAGCCAAAAACCAATTTCCAAAACTCCGAATATCGATGGAGGATTCGGCGCCTTCAAAATCGTCGACGTAGGAAAGTCCGTCTTTCCCAATAACTTTAGAATGGCCAGGAATGAGTTTCGCCGCTTCCCAATTTGCCGTAATAGTTGATGTTTCTTTGGTACTGTAAAACGGGAGTTTATCAATAAGTCGGGTTAAAAATCGAGAATCGCTTTTGTAATTTCCATCAATTCCCATAATGGTATTGTTGATGGGCTCATCGCCAATGTTAATTTTTTGGGTCATTGGACGCTCACTCATATTCATGATGGTGGCGCCTAAGCCAAAATCTTTCGAAATTTTATAATCGAAATGTGCACCCATCAAACGTTTACTTTGGATGGCAAACAGGGTATTTGTTTCGAGAGAAATGCTGATGGGAGTTTGAGAATTGAGTAAGCCTTGGTTGATAATTCGAACGCGCCCCAATGCATAATCAACCGTATAATCCACGTTTTCTGTTAATGGTAATCCACCTGCAGTAACCGTTACCGAACCTTGCGGCACATTCATCGCATTCAATGAAATCTCGGAACCGGATGCCGATTGATACGAACCTTGAATATAAAAACGATTGTGCTGAGCATCGAGCTGAGCCAATGGTTTGGTCGTTACATATAAGGAATCGAATGCATAGCGGTTTGCCAATGGATTTTCATCGGGCTGAATGTATTTGCTTCGGATGAATTTCTTAAAAGGTTCGCGCATCGGGAAAATGATTCGTCCTTTATCGGCTTGAATCGTTTTTCCTTCAATGAAATCGTAAAATCCGTCGGGTTGCGGATCGTTTTGGTTGTTGAGTCGATCGAGGTTGAAAAGTTGCAAAAGGATTTTTCCTTTTACGTTGATCCCTTCCGGAATCACATTCATTTTCACACTCGTTTGCTCATCTTGGTATAATAAATTTAGTTTGAAGTTATCACGACTAATTTGGTATCCATTTAAAGAATACACGTTTTTCATCATCAAATCCCAGATCGGTTTTTTGGTGAATACCTGCGTGCTTTTCAACATCTTCAAAACCAAAATATTGGCTCCTTGAACGTCAGTCGAAAATTCACCAACCTGATTCACTTGCTGACCTTGAGAGGTGTTTACAGTATATTGATATGCAACCGATAATACCTCATCTGAATTTAATGCCTGATTCAAGGAAACATAACCAAGCAATGGATTAAACGTGTATTCGGTTGGACTTAACAATCGTGCATTTTGCAAGTATTCATAATCGACAGCCGGAACAAACTGTGGATTTTGATTCAGAATTTCATTTGCTTTTGTTCTGAAAAGAGGATATTGCGCAATGAGTTGAGCGGCTTCTAGGTTGTTATTTTCGTTTCGAGGAGGTGAAAATTGAGTTGCGCCAGGTTGAACAGCAGTAGGAGAAGCCGTTCCTCCGTTGAAGTACACAGAATTTGATTCACCTAAATCGGCAAATGCCGCAATATTTCGAACGTTGGTAGTGGCGTAAGTACGGTTTGTAATGTAAACTTCCATTCGTGTAATATTGAATGGGGAAGTTACATTCGGCAAAGTGCTCATCGACTGATCGTAGCGGTCTTTGAAATACTGACTTAGAAAAAAGTGACGGTTTGCATCGTAATCAGAAGCAGAAATTTCGAACTGACTCGTTTGAGCTCCTCCTTGAACATTGATTGTTTTTTTATCGCCTTGCTGTTGAGATAAGATTGTAGTTGCAGTAAGTCGCCCGAATTTCAATTTGGTTTTTATACCCATCAAACTCTGGCTTCCAGTGATAAGAGTTCCGGTTAATGGCATGCTTACATTCCCGGCTTCTAAAAGCTGAATAATCTCATCTTCTTTCCCTTCGTATTTTAGGTTTACCTTATTGTCGAAATTGAAGCCAGTTTCTGTGTTGTAGTTGGTTTGAAGTTCAATTTTATCTCCAATTTTCCCAACAATATTCATTTGTATTTTTTGCTGGAAGTTAAATGCTCCAACGCGTTGCTGACGAATAGGTAATGCGGGATTTGCTGTTCGATTGAAGTTTCCTCCAAAAATTAATTCGGCTGAACCTTGTGGTCGAATATCGATAACATTACTCCCGAAAATCGTAGCAAAGGCTTCTCCTGGAACGATAATTTTTGGTTGAAAGCCTTTTTTAGGTTTGCTTGCATCGTCGGATGCAATTCGATCGCGCCAGTTTTTTTGCAATGCCTTATCGAAATCCATTTCCTGGTATTCCTGAAAAGTCATGTAGGTTGGGTAACCATAACGCATGTCACCCATTTTCTGAGAAACATCGAATTCGTTTGTCTTCGAATTGAGCTCTATCTGCGTTTCGATATTCGATGGGTCGGCAAGAAAAAGTCCGTTTGGATTTGGGTCGAGTGGATCCAATTCATCATCCGAAAAAGGGAAAGGTAATACCGATGCACTATCCGTATCCGTTGTGTCGCCGGGTCCAGGATCTGACTGAAAACGCGATTTTTCTTCCAACCAATTAAAAGGTCGACTATTTGCACTCCAGGCAACAGCCATGAAGAGCATTACAGCAACGCTTCCAGTTAGATATTTCGTGTATTTTTTCAATCAATTACAAATTCGAATTCGGTCAAACGGGTGTCAATACGTTAAAGTACTTTCAAGGTTTGCTTGATCATATCCTCAACGCTGAGTTCCTGTTCAACCGATTTTATTACTTTATCGAGTGCCTTTTCTGCATTTATTTTCGGGAAGCCGAGTAAAGTTAGTGCCGTTAACGCTTCAGATCGCACCGTATTGTGTAAGCCCGCAAAAAGTTCTGGACTAATAGAATCACGATCAAATTTACCTTTCAAATCAACCAAAATGCGTTGTGCTGTTTTTTCACCAATGCCTTTCACATTTTTCACTGTATTGACAGTATTGGTTAAAACGGCTTCTGCAATTTCGGATGCATTGAGTGATGACAAAATCATACGCGCTGTTCCCGCACCAACACCGGAAACATTTATCAAAAGACGAAATGTTTCGCGCTCGGTTTTACTTGCAAATCCAAACAGTACATGTGCATCTTCACGCACAGCTAAATGGGCATAAAGCAAGCAATTGTCGGGGTTGTTTATTTGTGAGAATGTGGTCAATGAAATATTTAAAATATAACCAACTCCTCCGCAATCAATCACAGCGTAAGTAGGTGTTTTTTCTATGAGTTTTCCTCGAATATAATCGTACATAAATAACTAAGATTGATTTTGTGCATCAACAACAGCAAGCGTTACCATGTTTACAATTTCACGAACAGAACTTCCCAATTGTAAAATGTGTACTGGCTTTTTCATACCTAATAACAATGGACCAATGGCTTCCGCTCCGGCTAATTCTTGCATGAGTTTATAAGAAATATTTCCAGCTGCTAAATTCGGAAAAATCAATGTGTTTACCTTGTTATCGACCAAACATGAAAATGGAAACTGCTCTTTCAGCATGTTGTTATTCATGGCAAAGTTCGCTTGTAATTCACCATCCACAATTAAGTCGGGTCTGCGTTCATGAAGAATACGAGCAACT
>CAXNNF010000095.1:0-5334 GCA_964203455.1 Bacteroidia bacterium | reverse complement strand
GCACAAGCATTTCACTTTAGAATTCGTAACACCTTTGTAAAGCATCTGCCATCATTTCTTTTATTGGTTCTGTGTATTGTCATTATTGCAAACTCAATAAAATAAGGTGCTTTTAATCAATAAAATTTGTGTTCTAGTATCGAGCATTTCTTTTTTCATTTATGTGATAGCTTACTTTATCAATCCGCATATGAAAAATGAGTTCAAAAGGTTTGGTATTGAAAAGTTGGGCTTGTTAACCATAGTTCTCGAATTCCTTGGAGCACTTGGCTTATTGCTTGGCTTATATTTTAAAATCTTACTCTTAGTTTCTTCACTGGGTCTTTCTACACTGATGTTTTTTGGGCTTTTAACGCGAATAAAATCAAAAGATACTATTTGGGTATCTCTTCCAGCTTCCTTTTTCATGGTTCTGAATGCTTATATTTTTTGGGTGTCAATTGATTGATAAAGAAAATTAGGTAGTTCATTAAAATTTTACTGTTTACAAACTCAACAGATCAATAATTTTGAGGACAATATTTCAAATATCAAAAATATGTTTGGTTGAAATCTTCATGGAATCTCATTTGCCAAGTTCCTTTGAATCATCTAAGTTTGGGGCATAGAAAAAAAGACGCATGAAATTACTTCAAGACAAAGTGGCCATTATCACTGGTGCAACACGCGGAATTGGGCGTGGAATCGCATTGAAATTTGCAGAACAAGGCGCAAACATCGCATTTACCTATTTATCGAGCGCCCAAAAAGCAGCCGAACTCGAAGCCGAACTTCAAGCATTTGGTATTAAAGCCAAAGGATATAACTCAGATGCAGCGGTTTATGCAGCAGCCGAAGAATTAGTAAACGCAGTTGTAGCCGAATTTGGAACATTACATATTGTTGTCAATAATGCCGGAATTACGAAAGATGGTTTGTTGATGCGCATGAGCGAAGAGCAATGGGATGCTGTGATTCATACCAATTTGAAATCGGTTTTCAATTTGACGAAAGCTGCCATCAAACCTATGTTGAAAAACAAATACGGATCAATCATCAATATGAGTTCGGTTGTGGGTGGAAGCGGAAATGCAGGTCAAGCTAATTACGCTGCATCCAAAGCCGGTGTTGAAGGGTTTACTAAATCGGTTGCTCAAGAGTTGGGTTCCCGCAATATTCGCAGCAATGCCATCGCTCCCGGATTTATTGAAACTGAGATGACTGCCGAGCTAAACGATGATATCAAGAGCAAATGGATCGAAGGAATTCCGATGAAGCGTATCGGAACGCCAGAAGATGTTGCGAATGCGGTTGTTTTTCTAGCTTCCGATATGTCGGCTTATGTAAACGGGCAAGTATTAAACGTTTGCGGAGGAATGAGCACCTAGTTCTCAAACTCCCTATTATCAAATACGTTAATTAAAAGATTTTGAGTTTCGAATTCGTTTTCCAATATCCTGCTTGGTTCCTGCTTTTTTGCCTGGTTCTTGGATTTCTTTATGCCTGGATTCTTTACCGCATAGGAACCTCACTGAAGGAAGCAAAAGCCTGGATCAAACGATTGGTATTTGGGCTTCGATTTATTTCAGTTGCTCTTATTGCTTTTTTACTGCTTTCTCCACTCATAAAGTTGATTTCGAGAAAGAGCGAAAAGCCCGTTATTCTCTTTATACAGGATAATTCAAGTTCTATTTCATTGGTGAAAGATTCGGCATTCTATCGCAAACAATATCCCGAATTGATTGAAGAATTGCGTTCCAAAATGGATGAGCAATTTGAATTCCGTTCTTATTGTTTCGATGATCGTTTAATCGATTCGTTTCGTCTGAACTATTCAGGAAAGGAAACCGATATTTCGGCGGCGATTAGCGAAATAAACACGCGCTATTTAAATCGTAATGTAGGTGCTGTGATTCTGGCAAGCGACGGGATTTTCAACAAAGGAACCAATCCATTATACATTAACAACGAACTCAAGGCTCCCATTTATACGGTTGCACTTGGCGATACGGCAATTCAACGCGATTTGCTGATTAGTAAAATTAATCACAACCAATTAGCATACTTAAATAACATATTTCCGGTTGAAGTTGTTGTAAATGCCAACAAGCTTTCTGGAAAACCTTCGGTATTAAAAATTGAACGCGATGGTGTTGTTTTAGCAACGCAAGCCATTCAAATTTCAGGCGATTCATACGTTCAATCTTTTCCGTTCCAACTCAAAGCCGATAAGTCGGGCGTACAGCGATACAAAGTTTCTGTGAGTCCTGTTGCTTCTGAATATACGATCGCAAATAATGTTCGAGATTTCTTCATCGAGGTGATCGACAGCAGGCAAAAAGTGTTGGTTTTAGCCAATGTCCCGCATCCTGATATTGCTGCCATCCGTCAAAGTTTACAATCAAACGAGAACTATGAAGTGGAAGTGAAACTCGCGAATGATTTTTCCGGTTCGCTTAAGCCATACAGTCTGGTTATTTTACATGAACTTCCAAGTAAAACCAATTTGGCGCAACGCATTATTCAAGAACTTGATGATTCAAATATCCCCACTTGGTTTATCGCAGGAAACGAAACGTTAACCGGTTTACTCAATCCTGTTCAATCCTTGGTTCAATTTTCAGGAGGTAAGGGTTTAATGAATGAGGTCACTCCGCGGATGAATAAAGATTGTGCTTTGTATACCATTTCTGGCGATTTACGCAAAGCCATCAATAATTTCGAGCCATTGCAAGTTCCTTTTGCAACGTATCGTGTTCAGGCATCGGCTTCCATTATGCTTCGTCAAAAGATTGGAACCGTGGAAACGGATTTTCCATTGATGCTATTCTCATCCGATACAGATCGTAAAACTGCCATGTTACTCGGAGAAGGCATTTGGCGTTGGCGTTTGCAAGATTTTCAAGAGCATGGAAATCATGTCTTGTTTGATGAGTTTATTTCCAAAACGGTGCAGTATTTAAGTGTTCGAAACGAGCGTAGGAATTTTAGAATTGTAACAAAAAACAGCTTTAATGAGAATGAGTCAATCACCTTTGAAGCAGAAGTTTACAATGCTTCATATGAACTCATAAATCAACCTGATGTTTTGCTTAATGTTTTCGATGATGCAAATCGAAAATATGCATTCAGCATGAACCGAACTTCGACTTCCTATGCGCTTAATGCGGGAATCATGCGTGCGGGTAATTACCGATACGAAGCTTCGGTGAATGTGGGAGGAAAAAATTTCACAGCCAATGGACGCTTTGTCGTAAAGCCTGTTTTAGCCGAACTTAATTCCATCACAGCCAATCATACGATGTTGCAAACGCTTGCAAGTCGCAATGGTGGTGAAATGATTTATCCTCGCGATTTATTGAAATTGATAGATGTTATTAAAGCGCGCGAAGATGTTAAACCGATGTCGCACAGTGAAGTAAATCTCAAGGAACTAATTCAATTGCCATGGATCTTCTTCATGCTCTTATTATTTTTGGGAGCTGAGTGGTTTATTAGACGAAGAAATGGTTCGTATTAAAGTCGCGAATAAAACTTTCTAACTTCAATCGGAAATGGAATGCCGTTCACGTGTTTTTTATTTCCATTATTGAAATACTCCAATGTTGCTTGAATGCTAGCGTTACCGCGATAACTTTCTGGGATATTAAATTGCATCGAACAGTACACCGTGTCTTTCAATGGAAATTCAATCCATACAGCTTTTGCATCATTGCCAGTTTGTGAATACAATGCTGTTTCTGCAACCGGATTCAACAATGTCCAACCTTCGGGTATATGAGCAATAAGTCGCGCCGGTCCTTTTACATCATTACGAACGATTTGAATATTGATTGACGTGCTAAATCCAAATCGTGCTTGAGAAGCACCGTTGATTTTAATTTCGGGATTTTGCGCCCAAGCCGAACCTCCCAATAGTAAGAAAAATGCTAGTTTACTGTTCATTAAACGCATAGTTCATGGCTTTATTGAGAATTTCTTCGTTGAGTGATTTTTCTCCATCAAAAAGCTTATTAGTTGCCTGTTGCAATTCTTTTAAGCTAATATAATTGTCATTATTACTATCAATGATTTTCAGATCGCTTGGGAATTTATCTCCGCTAATTTCTGAACGAGTTCGCCATTCGGGATGCTCATCCAATAATTCAATCCAACGTTGTAAATTTTCTTTTGGAATATACTTTCGGATGGGAAATGGACGTGAATTGCGGTTGATTTTCCGTAACACCTGCACAAAATAACTACTCGAATCGCGGTAGTGTTCTTTAATCCACGAATCGCTTTGAGCAATTCCTTTTTCATCAACCCAAGAACCTGCTTGCGTATCGTTCTGTTTGTCTATATAATCAGGAATTCCATCGGAATCCATATCCAACATACATCCGTTTTTATCGATGCTTGCGCCTTTAGGAGTTCCGAAACACTTGTCTTTCGAATCAACTACCCCATCAGCATCTTCGTCCTCATTCATCAAAGCCCGCAAATCGACATCCCTGTAATTTATGAGTGAAGGAGGGGCGATTAGTTTGGGTTGTTTTACCTTTTTAAACAAGGCATATGTCACTTTCATATTGATTTGCTGGATATTATCCCATCGAGCATTGCTTGTATTTGCATCGATATTGTCGGACTGTTGTAGCAAATTCTTCCAGGATACTTCGATGGATGTTCTAGGAGAAATATTTGCAGAAAGTCCTAATTCTATAGGGAAACACATGCTTGTTTGGTTCAAAGCTAAGGGTGTTTCATAGGTGTAATCGCGTTTTATTAATGAAGATTCTGCATCATCCCCATTTATTTCCGAAACAGTGTGGATAGTTCCGTCGCTCCAATATTGATAGGCGATTCCGTTTTGATCTAATAAATCGGTTTGGGTGTTTGATCTCAAAGTTGAAATCCCGATCATTGCATAAGGATTAAAGCGTTTTCCTTCGTTTGTGTTAAAAAGAAAACGCCCCGCTAGGATGCCTGCATTCTTAATCGAACATTGGAAATTACTTCGAGATAAATTAGATTGCTCGTTCCAAGTTAGTGAAGCAGATGAAGCATTGAATGAAACTCTCCAATAAGAATAATGAAGGTTAAAAGCGAATCCGATATTGGTATTGTTTGCGCTAAAACGACTTTCAGCTTCATCGCCTTTAAATCGTAAAAATCCAGATTCTGCTGAAATAGAAGTGCGTAAAATGGGCGTATTTAATTGAACAGGTTCTTGCGCATACAGAATATCTCTGCTCAAATAAAGCAAAACAATTAAGAAAACAGAATAGATTTTATTGGCGAACATCTTTGGCGTAAAATTGCAGAAAATTCTGTACTTGCAAACCAATATTATTAACAGAATGAATCAGCCTA
>CAXNNF010000094.1:0-5352 GCA_964203455.1 Bacteroidia bacterium | reverse complement strand
CCTTGCTCCCATGGTAAAAATATCGCGATTGATACCTCCAACGCCCGTTGCAGCACCTTGATAGGGCTCTAATGCGGAAGGGTGATTATGCGATTCAATTTTAAATGCACAGGCCCAACCATCACCAATATCAATTAATCCAGCATTTTCTTCACCAGCTTTAGCCAATAGATTTTCACCATCACGAGGCAAGGTTTTAAGACACGTAATAGAGTTTTTATAGGAACAATGCTCGCTCCACATCACCGAAAAAATACTTAATTCAGTAAAATTTGGGATACGATTTAAAATTGTACAAATACGATGGAATTCCTCAGGAAGTAATCCCAGTTTTTTGGCTGTATCGACGTTGGTAAGTGTGGAGTTGGTTGTTTGCATAACAAAAGGGTGTCTGCAAAACTACGAAATGAGGATTTTAGATTGAGACCTAAAATTGAACTGAATATGAACAATGCTGTTCGAAACTTTGGTGATAAATGCTGAAAACTATCTAACTAGCTTGTAATTTCGATATTCACCTAGACGGACACCTGTGAGTCTTTCCCAAAAAAGCAGCAATTTATAACGTAGCGATAATTTCTTTTTAGCAGGATCTATGTCTACATTCCAACTTTGCTTTGATACACGTTCTTGCATAACAAAGGGATGGGTTCCAACAAAACGAGCTACGGAATCGATTGACGAATAATCGAACTCTTTAACATTCGGAATATGTTCTTTCATCCATGTATCGTCGTGCCACAACTTATGAAAATAAGACTGCTTAGCTTGCTGAAATTCAGGTGGCTTCACCCAACCGTAGTGATAGATACTAACTCCAATTTCCTTAACATTTAAAGGCCTTCCATCTATTCGAAACCCTTGAGCATCTTTCCATGAATGAACGCCAATATGTGGCCGAACGATGCGCACTTCTTTTCTATACCAACGTCGCGAATCGCCTATAAACTCATAGGAACCATAAAAGTGCGTGTAATTGAAAAGTAAACCTTGAACCGCTGAATTATCTTTCCAAAGTAGCATCTGATCTAATGCTTGTTGATGAAATTTTTCATGTACAACTTCATCTGCCTGAATATAAAATGCCCAATCACTGTCCTTTGAAACCGCAGCCAAGGCCTTATCTGTCTCCAAAGCCAAGACTCTCCCGCCGCTTCTCAATGAGTCGTCCCAAATGGAATGAATGATTTTAATTTTGGGAGATTGAATGGATCGAATCAACGATTCAGTTTCATCTTCCGAATTTCCCAATACAACAATAAATTCATCCACAATTGGTAATAAAGATTGAATGGATTCAAGGACAGGATAATCGAATTTAACGGCATTCCTGATAAAGGTAAAACCGCTTACTTTCATGATTCAAATTGAATAATGCCAGTATAGTTTTCGGGTGTAATTTGTTTCAACTCAACTTTAATAAGATCACTCACATTTAGCTCATCAATAAAGCGATGAATCTCTGTCAAACCGATGCGATTATTGCCTCGAGTCAATCCTTTTAATGCTTCGTATGGTTCCGGATAACCTTCTCTGCGTAAGACAGTTTGAATGGCTTCCGATATAACAACCGTATGATTTTTCAAATCTGCACTCAGTGCATTTTCATTCAGTGTCAATTTAACCAATCCTTTATGAATAGACTGAAACGCAATGAGACAATGCGCAAATGGACCTCCAATATTTCTTAATACGGTTGAGTCGCTCAAGTCGCGCTGTAGCCTTGAAATAGGTAATTTCTGAGCGAAATGATCCAGCATGGAATTAGCGAATCCAAGAGTCCCTTCTGCATTTTCGAAATCGATAGGATTTACTTTATGCGGCATGGCTGATGAACCTGTTTCACCTGCATTAACTCGTTGTCCAAAGTAATCCATCGAAATATACATCCACACATCCCGACAAAAATCGATGAGAATGGTATTGATGCGCATCATGTTTTGACAATACGCCGCCAAGTGATCGTAATGCTCTATTTGTGTGGTTGTTTTACTTCGAAATAAGCCAAGTGAACTTACAAATTCATTCGCAAAATTCACCCAATCTGTTTGTGGAAAAGCTACTTTATGTGCATTGAAATTACCTGTGGCGCCTCCAAATTTAGCAGCCCATACGGTCTTTTTCAATTGCTCTATTTGAATATTCAATCGTTCAACAAATACATACAACTCTTTCCCAACGGTTGTAGGAGATGCCGCCTGTCCGTGGGTTCTTGCCAACATAGAAATGTCTTTCCATTCCATTGCCAAGTTCATGATTGCATGACTCAACATTTCAAGATTGGGGAAAATAATCGTGTCGGCAGATTCCTTCATTGAAAGCGGAATTGCAGTGTTATTGATGTCCTGCGATGTCAATCCAAAATGCACCCATTCCTTTACATCGGATAATCCGAATCCTTCAAGTTTATCTTTAATGAAATATTCTACTGCCTTGATATCATGATTTGTACGAAGTTCTATCTGCTTAATTTCTTGAGCATGCTCAATAGTAAAATCGGTGTATAACGAACGAAGTTGAGCGACTTGTTGAGGCTCAAGTGGCTGGAATTTAGGCAAACTCAAATACGATAGTGAAATGAAGTATTCTACTTCAACGTGAATGCGGTAACGAAACAATGCGAACTCCGAAAAGTAATCGCGCAAGGCTTGCGTTTGTTTAACATAACGACCATCGATAGGCGATAAAGCTTCCAAAAAATTAGTCATGATACGATTCTAATTTGTAAAGAAAAGGGAAATGCTGATTGAATGATAGATTTTTTTAATAGAAAAAGCCCGATGAAAACACCGGGCTTGAATTTTCTCAAATTGAATTTTGATTATTTATTTAAAACGCTTGCCATTGTTTTACCAATGACTGCAGGAGAATCAACTACGTGAATTCCACATTCAGCCATGATGCGCATTTTTGCTGCAGCTGTATCATCGGCACCGCCAACAATTGCACCTGCATGACCCATACGACGTCCCGGAGGTGCCGTTTGGCCAGCAATAAATCCAACCACTGGCTTGGTTCCGTTTTTCTGAATCCAACGTGCTGCTTCGGCTTCTAAATTTCCACCAATCTCACCAATCATCACAATTCCTTCTGTTTCGGGATCAGCCATCAGCATTTGAACTGCCTCAAGTGTAGTTGTTCCAATAATTGGATCTCCACCAATTCCAATTGCAGTTGAAATTCCCAAACCAGCTTTCACAACTTGATCGGCAGCTTCGTAGGTTAATGTTCCTGATTTAGAAACAATACCAATATTTCCTTTTTTGAAGACAAATCCTGGCATGATTCCAACTTTCGCTTCATCTGGAGTAATGACTCCGGGGCAATTAGGTCCAATTAAACGGGAATCTTTTCCGTTCAAATATTCCTTAACAAGAATCATATCTTTTACTGGAATACCTTCAGTGATGCAAACAATCACTTTAATTCCAGCATCAGCAGCTTCCATAATTGCATCGGCAGCAAAAGCTGGAGGCACAAAAATGATAGAAACATCAGCACCCGCTTTTTCAACAGCTTCGGCCACTGTATTAAATACTGGCTTATCGAGATGCGTGCTGCCTCCTTTTCCTGGAGTAACGCCACCGACCACTTGCGTACCGTAATCTATCATTTGTCCGGCATGAAAAGTTCCTTCACTTCCGGTAAATCCTTGTACTATTATCTTACTGTTTTTGTTGACTAGAACGCTCATATATATCTTAGAAAATTCGGTGCAAATCTACGAAAAAAGAAAGCAATTGAAGCATCATTTTGAATCTTATTTTTTAATTTTCAATAGATTGAATTTGCTCTAAAGGGGAAATAAAAACATCTTGAAATAGGTTGAAAATGAACTCATTTGAATCGTTAATTAAAAAGCTAGGTGAATTTTCATTTCAAATTCGAAATCCCATTTCAAATAAATGACAAAGCAATTTTAGATTGAAAACCGGTTTATTTGATGAACTTTGCTAATCAGATTTATCGAGTTTGAGTGCTTAATATGAAAGGTTCTAAAAATAACAAAACGGACAAAACGAATTTCGAATTCGTGGTTATAGGCGGAGGGGCTGCTGGTTTTTTTGCTGCACTTCGAACATTAGAATTAAAACCAAATGCGCGAGTTTTACTCATTGAAAAATCATCTAAATTATTATCCAAAGTGAAAGTTTCGGGTGGTGGGCGCTGCAATGTCACCCATAATTTATTCGATAAAAAAGAATTCTCGAAACGCTATCCTCGCGGTGAAAAACATGTCTTTCGTTTGTTGCATCATTTTGGTCCTGAAGAAACGATTGAATGGTTCCAAAACCGAGGAGTGGCTATAAAAGCGGAAGACGATGGTCGCATGTTTCCTGTTTCGGATTCATCGCAAAGCATCATCGATTGTTTAATGCAGGATGCAGATGATAAAGGTTTGAAAATTTCGATGAATGAAAGCGTCGATAAGATTACCCCAACTGAAATGGGCTTTACCTTATTGACCGATAAACAAACTTTAACTTGTAACAATTTGCTTTTAGCGAGTGGCGGGCATCCAAAAACTGAGGGTTTTCATTGGCTCCAAGAATTGGGATGTGAAATAATTCCTCCAGTTCCAAGCTTGTTTACGTTCAATTTACCGAATCATCCTTTGAGTGATTTGATGGGACTTGCGGCAACTGTTCGAGTTCGGATTGAAGGAACAAAACTCGAAGAAATTGGCCCGATGTTAATCACCCATTGGGGATTTAGCGGACCTGCAATATTACGCTGCTCAGCTTGGGGAGCAAGAGAATTGGAAGAAAAAGGATACAAGGCAACTATCCGCATTCATTGGCTTCCAGAATTGAATGAAGAGGAGGTTCGCGAATGGTTGGGAAGATTGAGAATTTCATCTGCAAAAAAGCATGTCCACACCCGAGTATTCGATGCTTTACCTGCACGATTGTGGGAAGCAATATGCAAACGTGCAGGGATTTCAGATGAAATGAAATGGGCAGATCTTTCATCAAAAGCATTCAATTCGCTTGTAACGACCTTGTGTGCAGATGCCTATTCCATGCAAGGAAAAACCACATTCAAAGAAGAGTTTGTGACCTGCGGCGGAGTTTCTTTGAAAGAAATCGATTCTCAAACTTGCATGTCGCGAAGAATTCCAGGATTATTTTTTGCCGGTGAAGTATTGGATGTGGACGGAATTACCGGTGGATTCAATTTTCAACATGCTTGGGCAAGTGGTTTTGTTGCTGGGACGGCAGTTGCGAATAGGATGTGAATTGTAAACTATACTCCAAGAGCCTCAATCTTCTTCACTAATATCTGAGCCATTTTCAAGTTCGATTCATGCGTCCAACCTGCGATGTGTGGGGTTAAAATGGTTTTATCGCT
>CAXNNF010000093.1:0-5377 GCA_964203455.1 Bacteroidia bacterium | reverse complement strand
AAACAATTTCCCGAAATAAATTGCATTCGACTTCAAGTAAACCGACAAAATTACCAAGCCATTAACTTCTATTTTAAGCAGGGATTTATTATTGAAAAAGTTGCTGATTTTGATATTGGAGATGGGTATTTCATGAATGATTTTATTATGAAATGGAATAAGAATTAATTCCATTATTAGACAATTTACCTGTAGAAAAATGGAGTTTAATCCACAGCATTGGTATAATCAAGAACGCAGTAAAATCGAAGCGGATGTAATTTTGATTCGCAGAAAAATTAAAGTCATTTCCACTATCCGACTTGCGCTGTTTGCAACAATTCTGCTTGCCATTTTATTTCTATATCAAAATAATTATTTAACAGGAAGTATTCTTTTCACACTTTCATTGACTGCATTTTTAATTGCAGTAAAACGAAGTCTCGAACAAAAGAAAAAACTGCATCAATCGGAAACTGCACTCCAAATTATTCAACTCGAATGCAATGCTTTGATGGGAAAGCCTTCGGGGTTTGACATCGGTGCAGATTTACTCGATTTAAAACATCCATTTGCGCACGATTTGGATCTGTTTGGGAAACAAAGTCTTTGGCATTACCTCAACCGCACATTGACTTTCGATGGCAGAACTCTGCTTGCCGATGCGTTGTTAAATCCTCAATTAAACAAAGAAGAACTCATTCTAAAGCAAGCCATTATTTCGGAATTGAAGAACCAACCCAAAACCCTGTTGCATTTCAGAGTGCATGGGTTGAGTGAACAGGAAAATCCAGCACCTGCATCCCAAATCGAAAACTGGCTAAACGAAGAAATTACTTTATCACAAAAGCCATTAATTCGATATGGACGATGGATTTTCTCTGCCATTGCATTGATTTCAATTCTTGGTTTTTCGTTTAACTTACTTCCAGGCTGGTGCCTGTCAACAGCCCTTGCACTGAATTTCATCATTCTGGGGACGACCATAAAACAAATCAATTTTATTCATCAAAAACATTCCAGAATTGTCAAAACTATTGCGCATCATGAGGCCCTTTTAGCCTATGTTTCCCAACTGAAATTTGAACATTCCAATCTTTCGGAAATTCAGAACGATGCGCAACATTCGCTGCATGCAATCAAGGATTTACATCGTGCGCTTAACCGTTTCGATGTGCGGTTGAATGGCTTTATGGGCATTGTGATGAATATTGTTTTTATGTTCGACTATCACTGTTTAGTGGAAATTGAATCGTGGAAAAATAACAACCGAAATGCATTGCAAAAAAGCCTGAAAAACATGGCGAAGATGGAATATTCTATTTCCTTGGCAAACTTTGGGTTTCAACGTCCGAATTTCAATTTCCCCCTATTTACTGAAGAAAATAGCATTATTGCAGAAGGCCTTTTCCATCCTTTATTGCATGCCGAAAAAGCAGTTTCCAATACCCTTTCATTGGGCGAAAATGAGAAAATGGTATTGCTCACAGGAGCTAACATGACCGGGAAAAGCACCTGGTTAAGAGCCATTGGATTGAATGCGACATTGGCTTATCTTGGATTGCCCATTGCGGCTAAATCGGCTCAGTTTCCACTTTTGCGAATCTACACTTCTATGCGTATTACCGACGATTTGGAAGAAGGAATATCCTATTTTAAAGCAGAAATTAGTCGTTTACAAGCACTCTTGACAAGCATCCGAAACAGCGATGCAGCTTGGCTTTTCTTAATTGATGAACCTTTGCGTGGGACAAACGCTGGCGATAAGCAAGCTGGAACCATCGGCATTATTAAAAACCTGATTACCTTAAATGCACTGGGAATTCTGGCAAGCCATGATGCGGCATTGAGTAATTTGGAAACAGAGAATCCCGGAAAAATAAAGAATTACCATTTCGATTCTGAAATTATTGTGAATGAGTTAAGTTTCGATTACACTTTAAAATCGGGCTGTTCGACATCGAATAATGCAACATTGTTGATGAAATTAAATGGTATTTTACTTGATTAAAAACATCAATGGATAAACAAATCATCATTCAGCAAACCTGCGAATTTGTCAAAAACGAACTCGCTCAGGCAGAAGCTGGGCACGATTGGAGTCATATTGAACGGGTTTGGAAAAACGCCAAGAAAATTGCTGCCAAAGAAAATGTCGATTTGTTTACGGTTGAACTTGCTGCATTATTGCACGACATTGCCGATTCCAAATTCCATGATGGCAACGAAAACATTGGTCCTGAGAAAGCATGTGCGTTTTTAAGTTCCATAAATGTTGATTCGGAAATCATAGATCATGTGGAGCAAATCATCCGAAACATTTCTTTTAAAGGCGGAAACTTTGAGCCTGATTTTGATTCCTTGGAATTGCAAGTGGTTCAAGATGCTGACCGTCTTGATGCAATCGGAGCCATTGGAATTGCACGAACGTTTCATTACGGAGGATATAAAAATCGGGAAATCTACAATGCCGAAATTCCTCCGCAATTGAATTTAACCAAAGAAGAATACAAGGCTAGCAAGTCGCCAACCATCAATCATTTTTACGAAAAGCTGCTTTTGCTTCGCGACCGAATGCACACCGAAACTGGGAAAGAAATGGCCAATCAACGGCATCATTTCATGGAAGAATTTCTGCGGAATTTCTATGCCGAAGTTGAATAGAATCAGCCCTACATTTGCAGCGTGCGTTACTTCTTTCATATCGGATATCACGGAATAAATTACCGAGGCTGGCAAAGACAACCCGGAGTTGTTAGTGTGCAGGAAGTTTTGGAAACATCCTTAAGTAAAATCCTGAAAGAAACCATTACAGTGAATGGTTGCGGACGAACTGATGCGCAGGTACATGCCTCCCAATATTTCTTTCATTGCGATGTAAAATCGGCTTGGGATTTTGATTTGAAATTTCGCTTAAACCATATGCTTCCCGATGATATTGCGGTGTTTGATATTATCCCAATGGACGATAATCGACATGCGCGTTTTGATGCCATTCAACGTTCGTACGATTACTTTTTGCATTTCTACAAAGATCCTTTTTTGGTGAAATTCAGTTCGTATTACCGTGACGAAAATCTCGATATTGATGCGATGCGACGAGCGGCTGCATTGCTTGTAAACTATAACGATTACTTTGCATTTTGCCGTTCTCCTGAAAAATACGAACACACCATTTGCCATGTTAGTTCTTCCGAATTGATTCGAAATGAATCAGGGAATAAATTGTGTTTCCGCATTTCGTCCAATCGTTTTTTAGGAAGTATGATCCGCATCCTCGTTGGAAAATTCTTGGAAATTGGAAGGGCTGAATTGAGCGTTGAGGAATTCGAAAGTTATTTCCACAAACGCGAATCTGCCCCCATGATTATCCCAGCACATCCGCAAGGACTCTATCTTTCGAAAGTGACTTATCCTTATCTCGACTTGGCAGCTCAGCCAAATTTTACATTTTTACATTCCGATTTAATCAATCAATAAATTCAGAACTATGGAACGCGTTGTTATTACTGGCACAGGAGCCATTACTCCACTTGGAAATACGACAAATGATTTTTTAAATGGCATTTTCGAAGGCAAATCGGGTGCGGGTCCCATAACACGATTCGATGCATCAGCATTTAAGACACGTTTTGCATGTGAAGTAAAAGATTTCGATCCTGCGATGTATTTCGAACGCAATGAAAGTCGCAAGTATGATCGCTTTTCATGGTACGCCGTTGCTGCTGCCGAAGAAGCTTTAAAGATGGCCGGAATTACGAGAGATAATGTGGATGTGCACCGTACCGGAGTAATTTTTGGCTCGGGAAATGGCGGCGTTGAAACCTTCGATCAGCAATTGATTGAGTTTGCTAGCAACCCCGAAAATCCGCGATTCAACCCGTATTTCATTCCCAAAATGCTGGTGAATATGCCTTCGGGAGTAATCTCTATTCGTTTTGGATTTCGTGGAATTGTTTACACACCTGTGTCAGCTTGCGCTAGTGGAAATACAGCCATTATGGATGCAGCCAATTACATTCGCATGGGCAAAGCCGATGTCATGTTAACAGGCGCCTGCGAAGCACCTATTACCCTCTCTGCTATTGGTGGTTTTGGTGCCATGAAAGCTCTTTCTACTCGCAATGAAGATCCGAAAACAGCATCACGTCCATTCGATAAAGACCGCGATGGTTTTGTGATGGGCGAAGGTGCAGGTGCATTGGTTTTGGAATCGCTGAGCCATGCTCTAGCAAGAGGAGCAAACATTTTAGGCGAAGTAGCAGGAACCGCCATGACAGCCGATGCGTACCACTTAAGCTCTGGACTTCCCGACGGCGATGGAGCCAAACGTTGCATGTTGCTCGCTTTGGAAGAAGCCGGACTTAAACCTGCCGATGTTGATTACATTAACGTTCACGCAACTTCAACACCCGTTGGAGACCCCGGAGAAATGAATGCAGTTTGGTCGGCTTTTGGGAAACGCGATGATTTATTTATCAGTGCAACCAAATCGATGACTGGACATTTATTGGGAGCTGCAGGAGCAATTGAAGCCATTGTGAGTTTGGGTGCTATTCAACGCCAAAGCGTTCCACCAACAATCAATTTAGAAAATCGTGATCCGGCAATTCCAGAACATTTAAGCATTGTTTCGGGCAAAGCAAAAGACCATAAAATAAACGTGGTTTTAAGCAATACATTTGGTTTTGGAGGTCACAATGCGAGTGTGGTTTTGAAGGCATATAGGAGCTAGAATCAATTGTTAAAATTCAATTTTATTGCATTTCCATTCAAACCAATTTCCCTAAAATAATCACGACGGTAGTCTCAGCTTGCTAATGCAACATTAATATTCGAAAGCAATTCTTTCATTGTTTTGTTGGAGTTTTATCATTTAATGTTTCACTTGTTCTTTCGTTAATCCAACGTAGAATTTTGCTGACTTCTTACATTAACTTTCATACTGTGAAAATGAAGCAACAAAATATTAAACATCGATTAGCACACACCCAAACTCAAACGAAACATGAGACAAATTGAAAGTTGCATTGAAGTATAATTAAGAAAACCATCTGCCAACAGCACATTGGAAAAAGGAAATGCGTTTATTTATGTCTGAACCAACAATCGTTTCGTTCAATTTCATAAAGTTTAAAGCCAGTATTTACTGGCACTCCATGTATTAACTGATTGTTAAATTGTGTTCTTGCCAAATAATTGAATGCCCCCATATCGCCAGTGTATGCAGTTTTATTTTCTCGATTTGCATGTTGGTGAATCGCACAAAGTTGTTGTAAAAAATCAAAAAACAAGGTAGCGGAACCTCCAATAATTCCACAGTTCAACAAGGTCATATTACCATAGGTACTTTCGTATGCTGCATAATCTGGTATGTTTTTCCTTAAATTTTCAGCAT
>CAXNNF010000092.1:0-5426 GCA_964203455.1 Bacteroidia bacterium | reverse complement strand
AATATGTTTCCCCCCCTTCGAGGTAGGGTGTAATTTCAGCTTCTACACCGCACAAATCGTCGTTGTACGTGTATGTTGCTTCCATTGAGTTGTCGAATAAAGCCATATTGCAATAGTCGTATAACCAAATCTTAGTATCGCATCCGGCTAAGCCGCAAGTTGAAATTTGATACTGTCCGTTTACAGAAGGAGTAAAGGTGTACCAAGTGTTTGGAGCAGGAACAGCATTCAAACCGAGATTTGCAACAATGGCATTGTCGCAACTTGTTCCTTGCGGACAATTCACTTGTATGGTTGCAAGCGCGCCGAATGCGGCACCTGTTGCAACTGAGTTTCCATCTAAATAAACGGTGTAGTTTCCCCCACCATTTGCGCAACACAATCCATTTCCACCTGTATCATAAATTTCTACGCGATGACAGTTGTTGCTAATGCAGAAGTTCGCATCGTTAGTAGTTCCTTGTTGAATAACTAAGTTCTGTTGATTGAAGACTTTCCATGACGTTTGCTGTGGAAGGTTGTCTGCGGTAATATCTAGTGTTAAGGTGTTTCCAGTTGTAACAATCACATTCAGCGTAACACTGTTGCTGTTTCCTTGCGGATCAAAGGTTGTAAGCGTTACCGGAAACATTCCAGCCGCTGTAAAAGTAGTGGTTGGATTTTCCAACGTTGAAGTAGCAGGAACACAACCGGCAGGGAACGTCCATTCGAATGCCGTTGCATTTCCGGTGGAAGTATTGTTGAATTGAAAATTCATGCAATTCATTCCTGAAGGATAATAATTGAAATTGGAAGCAAGTACAGGGAATTCACATGTGCCGTCGTCAATGGTTGCGCATGAGTTGAAGTTTGTTGCGTTATCGTCCGTGCAACCTGAAACAGTTGTAGAAGTTATGTTGAAGTTGAATTCACCCATGGTGCTGTTGTAACCGCCCACCTGAATGTAATATGTTTGCCCAATAGTTAAGTAGTCATCTTCGTTCGCCCCGGCGGTTCCGTTACCGGTAGGACAACCAAATTTCACCATAGCAAAATTACCTGCAGCATCATCGTCATCGCAAGCAATGATAGATCCGTTACACGCATTGTAAACCGCAATTTGTGTATCGGTAATTCCAGGTCCGGTTCCCGTGGTAGCGCTTGTTTGAATGGTTACATTTCCACCCTGGTATACGAAAGAATACCAAATGTCGCGAATGGTCCCGCCGCAACCAGGCGTTGGGCCTGCTGCAACGTTGTTGTTATTGGTTACAATGACGCCACTGTTTGGGACGAAGGCCGCTGCTGTAGCGCACGTTTCGTTCGGCATATAAATGTTGCACAATCCGTTGTCAACTGTAGCGCATGAATTGTAGTTTCCAGCAGAAGGGTCTGTGCAACCTGCAATGTCGGCAGAGGTTAATTGAATACTAAAATTTCCTTGTAAGTTGTTATACCCTCCAGCTTGAACGTAATAGGTTGTTCCCACCGTTAAGGCTGGACATGTCATGACCAATTGAGAGGCGTAACCCATTCCCGCAGCGTCATCGTTGCACAGCAATTGGGTTCCCGTGCAGCTATTGTAGACAGCGAGGCGCGTGTCAGCTAGTGTGCCTAACGTGGTTGTTAATGTAAAGGTTCCTCCAGTAAAAGTGAATTTGTACCAAACGTCTTTTATTGCTGCGCCTGCGCCAACACCGCAAGAAGGGCTTGTACCTTCTGTTACCGTATTCAAGTTTGTTGAGGTAACTAATCCAGCATTTGGAATTAATTCAATGGCATTGGTACAAATGTCATTCGAAGGAGCTTGTGAAAAGGCCGGAAAAGATGCAAATAATGCGAACGCAAGTAAAATCTTTTTCATGGAAACGGTTGAGGTTTAGAAAAGGAAGTTACAAAGAATAGACGGAAAGGAATAGAATTATTTCCTAAAAAAGCCGTCATCCTTGAAGTGCCAAGGGTCTGACTTTCTTCCTGGAGAAATATCGAAGTGTCCGAGGATGTACCTGAACTTATAGTGCGTATCGAGCTGATCAATGAGCTTTCGCAATGATGCATATTGCGCATCGTTCGGACCAACGGAATAGGTACACATGATTTCAATACCAATGGAGCAAGCATTCACATCGGTTGTTCCGTCGGGAAGCTTGCTTTTTCCTGCGTGAAAAGCAATGTTGTTTGGTTCTACCAATTCATAAACGTTACCGTCTCTTCCAATTAAATAGTGGGCAGCAACGCCGTATTGTTGGAATTGTTGAATGACACCATCAACCGAAAAGGTGTCGGGTTTTTGTGTGTTTGGAAAGGAAGCGTTAAAAGTTGAATGAATAATTAACGCTTTCACTTCGCGCTGAGATTCACTTGACTTGTATCCGAAATCAACGTGCTTTCGACCGATTATAAAATGCGTTAGTTGCGCATTAACGGCAAATGCTAAAAATAAAAAAGCCAGGGTCGCGTATAAACGCATTAGGCTTCTACAACGGTGAAAGTGTAGTACTCCATGATTTCGTTGCAAAGCAATTTTTTGCATGCTTGATCAACGATTTGCTCTGCTCCAGCTTGGTCAGCAGCGTCGACGAATAAACTCATATGCTTTCCAACGCGAACGTTAACAATGGTTCCAATAGATAGACTGTTCAATGACGAGGTCACTGCTTTTCCTTGCGGATCTAATAATGCTTCCAATGGCATTACGTTAATTTCAGCTTTAAACTTTTTCATGGTGTTTCCCAAATAGGTGTTGAACGGCAGATAAAATGAGGTACAAAAGTAAGGCAATTGGAACGGTCCATAGGACTTTTTTCAAAATGAAATGGGCACCAATTGCGGCAATGATGATACTTCCAACAAGAATAAACTTCATGGCGTTTTCCTTCCAACTAAAATTTGAAAATTTGAAGGATAGGAGCGGAAGCTTAGACGCCATAAGGAATGCAAAGAGAAGGATGAGTCCAACAAGAACTTCATTGCTCAAAGGTTCTGTTTCCGTCAACGATAAAATGCTTAACCAAAACAAACCGTTTGCAGGAACTGGAAGTCCTTTGAATCCTGTCGATTTCGAAGTGTCTAAATTGAAACGAGCCAAACGAAAGGCTGCTGCTACGGCCAAAAGAAATGCTAACGCAGCCCACATTTTTATTTCGGGTTGAAGAAGACGATACAGCCAAAATGCAGGCACTACGCCGAAGCTAACAACGTCTGCCAGCGAATCCAATTGCTTTCCCAGCTCGGAAGCCGCGCCAATGGCTCGTGCTACTAATCCATCTAATAAATCTGCAAAGGCTGCAATAAGCACAAAGATAAAAGCGTCTTGAACATCATGAGCCAACAGCGCAGCGCATCCCATAACTAAATTCAGCATGGTGAGGGTGTTGGGGATGATGGTTTTTCCAAACATGCTGCAAAGATAGGGGCTAGAATTCGAATTGAAGTTTTGCACGGAATGCGAAACGAACGATGTTGGAGTGATCACGATAAGATAGTCTCCAAAGTGCATCTAAGCGAATAATTTTAAATATGTTCTCAATGCCAACTGAAGCCTCCATATAAGGTTCTTTCAGTCGATATATATCTGCAACACCATCTTCATTGAAATCACGAGTCAATAATTCGTCGTTTTTCATGTCGTAACTACCGACTAACATTTTAACAGTTGCAACCTCTCGCCATTTCAATTTTCGCAGCATTGGTAATTTATTGAAGAAGAGACCTTCTGCATGATATTGCCCCATAAGACTTGCCCACTGATCACTAACAAATTCGAAATTGTTCATGGTATTGTAGCTCGTTTCGTCATAAAAAAACGTTTCATTACCCTCGTGTATGTGTAGTAAAGGGAACGGCAGATTTCCGTATATTTTTCCTGCTTGAAGCGTTAAGCTTAAATAGCCAAATGGACCAAAACGTATTTTATCATTCACTTGCAATTCAAGCCTCTGATACTTGTATTCAGAGTTCACTACTCCTGGAAGAGCTATGCTATAGGTTATTTCAATTTCGGGATATTTCGTTCCCAGACTCTTTCTTTGAAAATCACCGTAAATGACTTTTTCTTTAAAAGCGAATCTGGTGTATAATGAAATCTCTGTCGTAATAAGAGCGTTATCATTTTCGTAGTTGTTCGAAATTGGAAGTAATCTCCTGTAAGCGTATTTCGTACCTGAAGGTCTTAATTGGCGGTGGGTGAATATTATTTTATTTGACAGACCATTAAACCATTCTTTTTCTAAATATGAATTCAAGTCTATAACATCTGTGAGTTTGTTTGCAGGATTTCGCCTGAAAACTGAGGCTAAAATGTTGTCTTGTCTGAATGCACCTTCCCCTAATCCCAATTGTTCCATGTCATGTTTACCATGAGCTGATATTGCAAGTCGGGGGCTTTTGTTAATTATGTAGAGACCGCCAGCTCCATATTTGAATCTTTCATCAGCGAAGCCATAGGCAAGGTATCCGTCTAACCTTAATTTCGTGCTAAATGCATTGCTAGTTCTTCCACCCAATCGAAGACGGCTTCCTTCAATAGGGTTAAAACTATAAAAAGAGGAATACGGACCGAATTCGAAATTCCCCGTGATTTTGTAACCAGAAACAAAAAGGGTAATAATATCTGTTATGGTTTTAAATTGAGGCATTTTTTTTAAAGTATCTACCATGCTGTAAATCCGATTTTCTTTTGCTGTAAGAGCCACATGGCGCATATTTTGCCAATAAGCTTCGTCGTGATTGGAAGAATTCGGGTCAACAATTACGTTTGAAAAACTAGGATAGAAAGAATCTTCTTTTGGTTTGTTTATCACAAATCTTTTATAGCTGCTGTTCTTCCTTCCATAAACACCTATTTTTTTATCATTCAAATTGAATTCAACAAATATTTCGTCCTTAACGAGCATCCAAACTTCGTGGTCAACTTCGTTGTATTCTTGCTTGACGCTGAAATCTTTGATCCAATTGATGTTCGCGCCTTCGGAAATGTATGCGTCGACCTGCTTCACAGCATAGGTGGTGTCGTGAATCCACATTTCTCCATGGAACAAAAGTTCTTGTTTTCTACGTGGGAAAAATTCCAATTTGTAACACCATTTTCCTTCAATGTAGGCGCTGTCGACTAGACCGTAATCGTAGAACCCAAGAGCATAGGTCGAGACAGGAGAAGTGAAGCTTTTCGAGAACACTAAAATCTCATTGTCGTAAATATTTACATTCTGGTACATATCTCCCAAGAACTGATTAACACTTTCATTTTCGACTCCAGAAATTCGAGTACCTTTGATAATTTCTTTAGAAATTTTAGGGTTTCGACGATAGTAAAAATCAGAGAGTGATTCGGTCATGAAGATAGGCAAATACGGTTTTTCCTGGGTTGTGTCTAGGTCTTCTAAGATAAATTCGAAGGGCTTCAAAAGTTTTTTATCGGCTAGAGCTGCACTAATATTGTTCAGATC
>CAXNNF010000091.1:0-5443 GCA_964203455.1 Bacteroidia bacterium | reverse complement strand
ACAAGAAAAAACAATGATGCTTATAATGGATACAAGGAGTAACTGTTTCATCGGAAGAAATAACCAATTCCAAATTCGGCAAAATCGGCTTTCGCAAAATGGGTTTTTAAACAAATTTGAAATGTTAAATTATGGGGCAAATGATACCGCATGCCAATACGTTGGTAAAAAATAGGATCTTGTTTGTAAGCATCAATAACATAAAATCCTTGTTGAATTGGGAAAGTAACTTTTCCAACATGCAATTCATAATCGGCTGTAAGCCCAATACGAACAGGCACATCGAGCGATTTTCCATGTTGACGAAATTCTTCCTTCAAAGAAGCGTCATACATAAAATCAATCCCTGCTCCATAAGAACTTTTAGGGCTAAATCGTTTCAATGCATTGGCCGACAATGTCATCGCTGCAAATTTTTTACGATTCACCGGTTCAGTTTCTTTGACAAAACCACCCAATGAAGCGATATATTTCCAACGCTTATTCAAAACTGGAAATGAATTGTTATTTACCCCCGTAATTCCGCCAACGTTTATGCTTAGTCCAACGTTTGCGCCCACCACATTAATTCCGGCATTGGGAATCTTGAATTTTCCATTCGAAAAATGAGTTAATGATATTCCTGTCAGTAATTCCGTGCCCTGAAAAATCTTCCAATGATATTGAAGCATTAAATTAAACGCTGCATTGAAATGGGAGCTGATAACGGTATTCTTTCTGTTATCATCCAAATTGAAGGTCTTGCTGGCATAGCCAATGCCCGATGCCAAACGAAAATGTAATTCGCTGTATTTCCTTTTTGGGATGATGGGGAAACTGATATACGGCATAATGCAGATCCCCGAACCCAAAAATGAATTATTGAAATTGATGTATTGAATAACGGTTCCAGAATGTGGAAATCGGTAAAACTTTTCCCATTCGCGTTTGCCTGTGAAGTTTCGTCTGTAAAAAAGTTCGAACGCGGGAATATGACCAGTTACCAGCTGATCCATATCTTTTTTGTGCTGATAAATAAAGCCGTATTGGAAACGGAATCCGAATGCTGCTGGAGCAACGGAAATTTGTGCATCTAACCGAATAACAAAAATGAAAAGAATGCAAACCGTTAAGAGTGCTTTCATGTACTTTTGCAATGGGAGTTTCTGCATCATTAACTGCAAATGTAAAATAAAAATCGGGGCTTAAAATATGTCAACTACGGAAGAAAAAGAACAAGCTTTTACAAGACTAATAACCATCTTAGACGAGTTGAGAGAAAAATGTCCATGGGATATGAAGCAAACATTCGAAAGTTTGAGGCATTTAACCATCGAAGAAACCTACGAATTGTCGGATGCCATTTTAAACGGAGACATGACCGAAATCTCGAAAGAGATAGGCGATGTTTTACTGCACATTGTTTTTTATGCGCGCATCGGTTCGGAATCAAACACATTCGATATCACTTCGGTGATGAACCAACTTTGCGATAAACTCATTCGTCGTCATCCGCATATTTATGGAGATGTGAAAGTGGATGGAGTGAAAGATGTTTTACAAAACTGGGAGAAAATCAAGCTTGCAGAAGGAAATCGTTCGGTCTTGAGCGGGGTTCCGGTTTCGCTTCCTGCCATGATTAAAGCAACACGCATTCAAGAGAAAGCGCGCGGTGTGGGTTTCGATTGGGATGAAGAAAGCCAAGTCTGGGATAAAGTGCAAGAAGAGCTTCAAGAATTTAAAGTAGAAGCTGAAAAAGGCGATGCACAAGCAACCGAAGAGGAATTCGGTGATCTGTTATTTTCCTTAATCAATTATGCACGTTTCAAAAACATCAATCCAGAGGATGCCTTAGAAAAAACGAATCGGAAATTTATCAAGCGTTTTCAATACCTCGAACAAGCTGCCGAAAAAGCAAACCGCAAACTCGACCAAATGACGCTTGAGGAAATGGATGTTTATTGGAACGAAGCGAAAACGAAATCCTAATTTAACCTTCTGCTCAATTTTCGTACACTGGATGGCTTTCGCAAAGCATTAAAAACAATACCATAGTTGTCTTTATCGGTGGCATATTGCTGCCCAAAATCGGCAAGTCGAATGCGGTTTTTCTCGCTAGAAAGGGTTAACATCATTTCAGCAATTTGGTTGGAATTTAATGTCCCAATGGAGATGTATCCAATAGCTGTTTTGTAACGTTGAGATTCAGATGAAATAGAATTTAATGTTTCAATTTGAGCGCTGAACGACTCTATTTTCATTCCCCAACGATTGGTTGCTGGTAGCGTGTATGCATCAATCTTATCGGGATTAGGCACAAAGGAACCTGAATTAGAATTACCTGATTGGTTTTTGGCTTGCTTGTCTTCAATAGCAGAATTGCCAGAGATTTTAAACTGATTGTATTGGTCGATATAGGCAATCGTGTTTGTATTTGCAGGAAGATTTATACTTCCCTCATAAACGGGTTTTTTCACAACAGAGCTTCCCATTTGCATGAGTTTTATCACTTTTAGTTTTTGAACACCCGGATTAAGTTTCGAAATGTTCATCGTGTTGGATGCGTCGCTGTATGAAACACCATTCAATTCAGCAATAAACATACTACTGTCTTGCAAGCTGAGTGTAAGTGATGCTGTTTGTGCATGTGAAATTACTGCACTCATAAGAATTAATGCAGTTTGGAAGAATCTTAACATCATAAACCAGAGTTTTTTTATAGGTTTGATTTTCAAAAATACAACCTAATCATGATGAATCAACCAGATACCAGATTAATGTTACGTGATAATGCATTGCTCGGCAAAAACATTGTAGTTACCGGAGGTGGAACAGGTTTGGGCCGCTCTATGACCAAAACATTTTTGCAATTAGGTGCTCGGGTCATGATTACAAGTCGTAAAGAGGATGTGCTTAAAGCAACATGCTCCGAACTTGCAGCCGAAACGGGTGGTTTTATAACCTATGCAGTGTGCGATGTGCGAAAAATGGATGAGGTGGAAGCGGCAATCGAAAAAGCCTGGACCGAATTGGGGCCTGTCAATGTATGGTTGAACAATGCAGCGGGAAATTTTATCAGTCCAACCGAACGGCTAAGTCACAAAGCCTTCGACACCATTGTTGATATTGTTTTGAAAGGTTCGTACAATTGCACCTTGGCTGTTGGCAAGCGTTGGATTGCCGAAAAGATATCTGGAAATTTCTTGAACATCGTTACAACTTATGCTTGGACTGGTTCGGGTTACGTTGTTCCATCGGCTACTGCAAAAGCTGGGGTTTTGGCATTAACACGCAGCTTGGCTGTTGAATGGGCCAAATATGGTATTCGAAGCAATGCCATAGCACCCGGACCTTTTCCAACTGCGGGAGCATGGAGTCGTTTGTTTCCTGATGAACTAGCAAGTAAAATTGATCCAATGGCTCGTATTCCACTAAAACGATTTGGTGAACATGCAGAATTGGCAAACCTCGCAGCGTACCTCGTTTCCGATTTTGCTGGATTTGTAAATGGCGAAGTGGTGACCATTGATGGTGGCGAATGGCTGCAGGGTGGTGGCGAATTTAACAACCTCGAACATGTGCCCGCTCCGATGTGGGATCAAATTGAAAGAGCCGTTCGTGGCAAACGCGAAAAGGAATAGAATGCTAACTTATCTTACAAATAACATTGAAAATCAAATACTTTCATAATTTTGTAATATAAAATTTCATCGCCTATGTGTTCTCAATCATTCAAAACACTGTTTGTATTCTTGACAATTCTTTCTGTAAATTCTATTGCCCAAACCAATTCTTCAGGTTACAAAGCAAAGAATACGGATACGGAACAGAAAATTCAGGAGCGAGGAAAAAACTACAATGTAAATTTTGATATCGCGAATCACGAAGCGTTTTTTATTGAAGGCGAAGATTCACTCATGCGCTTCTTATACAAACAAATTAATCTGAGTAAAGAGGCACTCGAATCTAAACTATCTTTAAATGCAATGCTTGGTTTTCAAGTCAATTTTGATGGAAAAGTGCAACAAGTGTATTCGATAAGCAAAGTAGGATTTGGCATCGACGAACAACTGATAGCCGAATTAGGCAAGATTAATTTTGTTCCAGCATCGCAAGGAAGTATGCCTTTCCGCTCGGAAGTAGTATTGGAAATACCAATCAACACCAAACAGATTTCAGAATTCAATACTGAAATTGGAGAATAAAATTATTTCCCAACAAGAGAAACAGTTCCTTTTTGTGTATCTGAATTTTCTTGATGCTCCAAATTAGCAACAAAGAAATAGGTGCCACTAGGAAGCATATCTCCATTCATATCGGAACCATTCCATTCAAAAAATGGATTTATAGATTCAAACACTTTATTTCCCCAGCGATTAAAAATCACGATATCAAACTTATCGTAAGCGAATGTTTGTCCCGCTTTAAAGAAATCGTTAACACCATCACCATTAGGTGAAAAAACATTAGGTAGGATTAAGTCTTGGTAACACACTTCAACGTTAAGTAGGAAAGAATCGCGATAAGGACACACCTTGCCAGGTTGGAAAATATCAACAAAATACCAAGCGCTATCAGATACTTCGATTGATTGAGTTGTTTCTCCTGTATTCCATAAATAAGAAGTTCCAACGGTGTCCGACAAAAGATTCGTGGATTCGCCTTTGCACAGGTCAATCGTATACAAGTTGCTTGTGTCAGGATTTTGCACAAATACAGTTACTGAATCGCTTGCTCTGCATGTTAAAGATCCATGAGCAGCAGCTATTTCAATTTCATAGGTTGTAGTTGTATCAGGGTATGCGGTGTATTCTCTTTGATTCGATACTTGTTCATTATCGACAGACCAATAATATTGAAACCCAGTTCCTTCTTGAGCGCTCAACAAAACTGCTTGTTCAGCACAAATGGTCGTATCGTTATTCGTAACAGGCTCGGGCAATGTATATACAATTACATTTCTAGTTGAGTTTGAGTTTCCACATTGGTTAACCGTTTCTAACGAAATAGTGGTTGTTCCAACGATTGGGAAATAGATATTGGCATTATTACTCAAGGAATCGACAATCGATCCAGTATTTACATCCCAAGAATAATAGGTGTTTTGATACAAGTTGCTTATAAAAGTGAGCGTGTCGCCAACGCAGGCTTTTACAGGGCCCGAAATGGACGCATTAGGAGCTCCAATTACTGTAATTAATGCAGGTGAAGATCCTGGACCTGCGCACCCAAAATTGGTCTCGGTTACGCCTAATGTGTAATTGCCAGTGCCATTAAATAAAATCCCACTGTATGGTCCTCCTTCATAAAAATTAGGATCGGCATTTAAGGACCAAACATAAGTTGAACTAAAATTGTACGGACTCAATAAAAACCATAAACCCTCACTAATGCAAATAGTTGTATCTCCATCGTATGGAATGGATTGAAAGGTATTGATATCAATAAGTCCAATGGATAAAGG
>CAXNNF010000090.1:0-5446 GCA_964203455.1 Bacteroidia bacterium | reverse complement strand
CAATCTCAATCAACGCAACTTTTCAGTTTATATCCAAATCCAGCAAATGATGTAATTTCTATTGAAACTTCTGAAATAGGTAATTCAGTAAAACGCTACACTATAGTTAACATGCTTGGTCAAGTTGTATTTGTTAGAACAAACTCTGGATTTAATTCTAGCAATGTTGAGCAATTCGATATTAATGAACTTCCTAAAGGTGTATACATTGTTGAGTTGTTTGCAGATGGCAAACGATCGGCGCAAAAATTCACAAAAAACTAAGTTCTAAAAGAAATTAAAACAAAGGGATTCTTCATTGAATCCCTTTTCATTTCTAGTCGTTTATGAAAAATTTTATAGTTGCACTTGTTTGTCTATTAATTTCCTTTGATGCATTTAGTCAAGGTATAGTAAGAGGAAAAATAACTGATGAAAACGGAGAAACAGTCATTGGAGCTGCCGTTGTTCTAAAATTAAATAAATCGGTTGGGGTTACTACCGATTTTGATGGAAATTACTCCTTAACCATTAAAGACAGTTCGGCGCAAACCATCCTAATTACCTTTGTAGGCTATACTCCTATTGAAGAACTTATTAAATTCAAGAAAGGTGAAGTAGTCATTCGGAATTATACCATGTCGCCGAAGCAAAATGAGATTAAGCAGTTTGAAGTTTTTTCTACAGCAGTTAAGAATAAAGACTATTACTTAGAAAATCTTAAGAAAAAATCATCTGCTTCTATCGATTATATTTCATCGGAGACGATGAAGAAAACGGGAGATAATAATGTTACTGCTGCTATTTCGCGTGTGAGCGGTGTGTCGACCAACGGAAGTTTTATAACAGTTAGAGGTATTGGCGACCGATATTTGAAAACCAATATTAACGGATTGCGGATTCCTACATTGGATCCATTTACAAACAACATTAAGTTGGACTTATTTCCATCCAGCTTGGTAGATAATATAATCATTACTAAAACAGCTTCTCCAGATTTGCCAGGCGATTGGGCGGGAGCTTATATCTCCGTTGAGACGAAAGATTACCCTGAAAATTTAGCGGTGAATATTGAAACCACCTTTGGATACAATGCACAAACTACCGGAAAGGATATGTTGACCTCCGATAGAAGCAAGACCGATTGGTTGGGTTATGACAATGGTTACCGGAATGTTGACCATGACGCATTTGTTGAGGTAAATGTTAATCCTACACCTTATCAAGAAATGGCGGCCTTGGGGCTTACTAGTTTTTATGCATCGTTAGGAATAAATGGAACATCTACTTGGAATGATACATATTACAAGCTTGGATTAATTGAATTGGGCTTAATGAATAAAGCAGAATTCTATGATCAAGAAGCATATAACGAAGCTAGAGACATTTTTAATGGCGAGGAATATTCTGGAAAAGCATTCTCAATAATTAATGCAAAAGCTGCTGAGTCATCTCAAAAATATCCTAACAATTGGGATTCAAAGTTTAGGAAGGCCCCAATAAACTTCAGCCAGAGTTTTTCAATTGGCAATCAAGTAAAATTATTTGGCAAGCCGCTCGGCTTCTTAACTGGTTTCCGATATGGAAGTACCATTCAAAATGACCCCAATGCTGAAGCAAACAGGGCCGCAATAGATAACGATGGGATCGTTAGTAAATCTCGGGAAATTTCTCAACATTTTAGTCGTGAAACCAATGGCTGGAGTGGGTTAATTAACTTATCGTATAAGCCATCATTGAATCATAGTATTTCTCTGCTCTTTATGCCCAATTTTAACGGAGTAAACAATGTGCGTAACGATAGCGAGGTAGAGGATGATGAGTCTGCATTATATAGTTATTCAAAAACGCTGTTTTACGAACAACGTAAACAGCTAGTTTACCAGACAAAGACTGAACACTATTTTCCGAAATCGAAAATTAAAATTGAAACAAACGCTTCGTTTACTCAAGGAAAAAGTATCGCCCCCGATTTTAAGAACTTTAGCTATATTTTTAATGACAATAGCGACTATACAATTGACAAAGCAGCATCCAATACAAGTAGATACTACAGATACCTCGACGAGAATCTTTTAGACACAAGAGTATCTGCCGAAATTCCATTGAGCAAACAGTCAGGTTTAATTCGTAAATTAAAAGTTGGTGGGGGATACCAACACAACGATCGTAAAAACGATCAATACAATTACATTATGCAATTTACTTCTGGGGGCAATTATACGATTGAGAATGGTGACATTTCTCCATTTTTCGATCTGAGTAATTTTGCTTTGAATAACAATAACATAGAAGCGTTTTACGATAGAGATGAAAACCCAGCAAATCGTACCATTGGTAATAGTCAAATAATTTCTGCTTATGCCATGGCCGATTATAACATCAATACCGTACTTCGCGTTTCTGGAGGTTTGCGTATTGAAGATGCAACAATTTTTACAGACGTATTTGCATACGACTCTATGGGTTTAGCCGCTAACGATGAAAGACGTAATTACCCATTTGGTATTATCGAATTTGTAACTAATCCAGGAAATTTAAAAGAATTAAGTTTTTTACCGAGTATTAATGTGATATACAAATTGAGAAGTGATGAGGAGAAACCCATTAACCTTCGTGCAAACTTCAGCAAAACAGTAGCAAGACCAAGCATCCGCGAGCTTTCTGAAATTTTTGTTTACGATTTCGAACTACGTGCTCCAGTATTTGGTAATTCTGATTTAAAAATGGTGGAAATTGATAATTATGATATTCGTTTAGAAAACTATTTTAAATCGGGCGATAACCTTTCGGTGAGTTTTTTCTACAAGAATTTTAAAAATCACATTGAGCTCGTAAATGCGAATCTCGGTTTCAGTTGGCAAAATGTTGACCGGTCGCGTGCTATGGGAATTGAATTGGAAGGAAAAAAACAACTCTTTAAAAATTTAGAGTTCCGTTCCAATATAACCATTACAAAATCGGTTTCAGAATTTGTTCAAACACTGGTTCAGTTTAATGGTGGAGTTAAAACATACGTTCCAATTGATACAATAAGTCGTACAATGTTTGGGCAAGCGCCTTATGTGTTAAACGGGATTTTAACATACACTTCCGATTCACTTGGATTTAGTGCAACCGTTAGTTTTAACAGACAAGGAAAACGTTTGGTTATTACAGGGGGTTTTGAAATTCCTGATATTTATGAAATCCCAAGAAATCTTGTTGACATCAAATTAAGCAAGAATCTAGGGAAGCATTTTGCAGTTTCTTTAACGGTTAGAGACTTATTAAATTCACCTATTCGAAGAACTTACAATTTTGAGGAGGGAATCAATATAGATTATGACCTCTTTCGATTTGGAACTAACTTTCAATTTGGAATTCAATACAAACTTTAATGATGACAACTATTCATTTCAATAGCCCAGTTTTATCTTGTAGAACTAAGATAAAGGCCATTATTTTTCTTTCCATACTCTCAATTTTCTTAGGTTCTGGTATTCATGCCCAGACCCTTATTGAAAATGTAGTGGTAGAAACTTATTACATTTCAGATTCACTAGACGCAACAGATACCTTGGGTGGTTATCTGGAAAAAGGTTCTAAAACCTATCGCATTTTCGTAGATCTTGCACCGAGTGTGAAATTGAAGAAAATATACGGAGACCCCAATCACCCGCTTATTTTCAACAGCACAGAACCCATTTTTAATAATGCTATTGATGGAAAAACCTTCGGTTATTTGTTTACGAGAAATCGTTTAAAAGAGAACACGGTGGCTTTGGACTCTTGGCTTACTTTAGGTCAAACAACAGCAAATTCCACAAGAACAACATTTGGTGTTTTAAAAGAAAATGATGATGATGGATCTTTTATAGGTGGTCCAAACAACAACGATGGAGGAAGCGCAGAGTTAGCCTCAGGATTATTAAATAATAATGATCCATTGGCAGGAATTCCACTTACGATTGCCGATGGTATGGATACATTAACTAAAACACCTGAATCATGGTCTGATGATGGCTTTAGAGACTTTTTTACTGAAGTTGACTCAACCATTTTTGGTTCATTAGTTCCTGGAACACGTTTCGAAAGCAGAGATTGTTATTTGTCAAATTCAGGTATGATGGGTGTTGATAGTGTTGTCAACCATGTTTTGGTTGCTCAAATTACCACCAAGGGAGAATTGTCATTCGAACTCAACCTCGAGGTGCAATTGGGAAATCAAACAGTAAAACTGGTAGCTCGCGATTCTGTTTTAAACCCTGGAGAAGAAATTTCAGCATTCCTATCTTATCCTCAAGCTTGTGGATGTATGGATCCCGAATACTTAGAATTCAGTCCTTCGTATGCCTGCAATATTCAAGATTCTTGCAGAACACTTTTGGCATTGGGTTGCATGGATCCAATGGCATGTAATTTTGATGCAAATGCCAATTTCAATATACAGGAAATGTGCTGTTATGTAGGCCTTTGCAACGACTTGGATTTATCAGTATTATGTCCGGAACTTAAAATTGAAGAATTGATTCTTTCGGAGAACTCATTGCAGATTTATCCAAATCCAACACAAGCATCTTCAACGATTAAAGGAAATTTTAGCAAGAGTGAAAAATACCAATTAGAAATTTTTGACTTCGCAGGTAAACGGATTAAATCGATTTCGTATTCGAATCTTAATGCGGGATCAACCTCTATCGATTTTTCAGGATTCCCTGATGGCATTTACAATCTTCGTTTTGTTTCATCTCAAAACGTTCAAACTGGAAGAGTTATTAAATATTAAACGTATGATCACAAAACGTAAATTTCAAATCGCATCAATCACGACAATGTTCATCATGTTCGTATGTGTTTCTTGCGAAGACGATAAAATTACTCCTGAGCCAGAAAATGAAACTGGCGTTTTAGTGGATATTGAAAACCATTCATACAAGACTGTTAAAATTGGAGATGCTTGGTGGATGGCTGAGACTTTGAAGGTTACTAAATACCGAAATGGCAATCCAATTAATCAATCTCAAAGCACTTCGAGTTGGAATACAGGATTAGAAGCTTATTGTTTATATGATAACAATCAATCAGCTCCAGGTCTTTTGTATAATAAGGCTGCCGTATCGAGCTCGAATGGACTTGCGCCCGAAGGTTGGCATGTTGCCACTGAACAAGATTGGCAAAACTTGGAACGCGAACTGGGCATGTCAAATGAAAACATTGATAAATTAAACTGGAGAGATGAGGGCTCTTGCGGAGAAAAGTTGAAAATACAGGCTCCTGCTGGATGGTCTAGATTTGGAACACTTTGGCCCAGTAATTCAACTGGATTTACCGCATTAGCTGGAGGTTGTCGTCTTGGAAATGGAACTTGGTCAAACCCCGGTCTGTTCTCTACCGGATTTTGGTGGTCAAGTTCTTATCTGGGGAATGGAATTACAAACACCTCTTACTTCAGACAACTAGACTATAAAAAGGCTGGAATTTTTAG
>CAXNNF010000089.1:0-5448 GCA_964203455.1 Bacteroidia bacterium | reverse complement strand
CTGATAACTCACTCCAGAAACAGAAGGAATAGAGAGTGATAAACTATCGCCCAAGCAAATACTCTGTTCTCCCAGAGGATTTAATTGGACCTGAATGGGGGCTTGAATTACATTTAACTGAATAGTAGAACTTGAAATGAGCGTGTCGCAAGCATTCGAAACCTCCACTTTATAAGATCCCGATTGAGTGGCTTGTAAACTGAAATTTGTTCCTACAGTTTCAATTCCATTTCGAATCCAACGGTATAATACACCTTGTTGAGGATTAGTGTTTAAAGTTACCGAACTGCCCAAACAAAAGGTGGTTGCCCCACCTGCACTAATACTTGGAGATAATGGTGCAGATCCTGAAATAACACTGATGCTGTTTTCGCTAAGAATTGTTCCGCATCCATTGCTAACCGAAACGGTATAAGCGCCCGATTGATTGGTCGAGATACTGTTGGTATTTCCGGGGAATGTTGCACCGTTTTTCTTCCAAGAGTATAAAGCTCCTTGTTGCGCTTGGACGGCTAAAGTAACCGAACTTCCATTACACAAAGCGGGAGTTGAAAACGTATAAAGCAAGGGAACTTCAGGCAATGGAATTATCGTAACAGACACCGAATTGGATGAGCTCGTTGAGCCACATGAATTGGATGAAACAATGCTGTAAGCACCACTCTCTGAAGCACTAAGTTGATCTGCATTGGACGATATAGGCGAGTTATTCAAGAGCCATTGAAACTGATCGTTAGCTGGAACATCCGCCAAAAGCAGAACCGAATTTCCTTCGCATAATGATGTTGGACCTGCCGCATTCAATGTTGCGGACAAAGGAGAAAATTGCACATCAACTTGGATGGAATTTGAAGAATTTGTTTCTCCACAAGCATTTTGCAAAGTGACAGTATACATCCCCGATTGAGTTACTGAGATAGCAGAATCACCTTGAGAAAAAGGCGAAGAATCGCGAAACCAATAAACTTGATTGGTGTTTGAATTGGAGATATATAATTGTATCGAATCGCCTTCACAAAAACTCAAATCGCCTGATGCAATAATGGTTTCAGAAGATGGCGATTGCAAAACATCGATTGTGATTGTATCGGAAATTGAAATGCCACATTGGTTATTTCGGATGCAATAATAACTGCCGGACTGAGATGTTTGAATAGATTGAGCGCTTTCGGGAAATTCAACTCCATTGCGAAACCACTGAAAAATTGAATTATCACCATCCGAAACAAGAGAAATTGTTGCTGAAGCGGAATTGCAAATCAATAGCGTGCTTGAAGAAATTTGCGGTACTAAAGGAATGGAGATTTGCAAAAGTTGGAACGAAGATGATAAAACAGAGCCGCAGAAATTTTCAGCAATAACCTCGTATGATCCCGCTTGGTTGGTTATGATTTGAGGAATAATTACTGAAGGGATAGAGTCTCCTTGATAAATCCAATTGAAATTGGTGCGGTCTTGCATCTCGGCCGATAGCGAAATATTCTCCCCACAAAAATAACCAGGGCCAATAATAATTGGTTGATTGGGAGGACGACTTATCACAACCGAAATGTCTTGCTGAAATTCGATTCCGGTTGAATCTTGAATAAGCAATCGGATTTTATAATTGTTTCCTGAAGGAAGATCTGCAGCCAATTGAATAAATAGCGTTGTATCTGAAGTGAACCCTTCTCCAATGGGCGTTGGATTTAGAAAATTACCATTTTCATCACTTACAAATGCCTCTACAAATAAACTGTCGGGAAGCGGTGCTAAAATCTGAAATGGGGCAATTATTTCTATTCCCGCACATAAAGAATCGATGCTCAAGCTGAGATTCGCAAATTGCTGAACTTGACAGGTAACGTTTGCTTCCCAACCTGCTGATTCGAGAGTTGAATCGGCTTTGAAAGATATTACTAAGGCGTTTCCCCAAGATTGAATGGTTGTGGCAGTATCTCCAAAAGTAAACGTAGCGATGGCAATTGAATCGGAAATGCTTGAATCGTATATTCGAAGTGTATCTCCACTTGCCAAATCTAAAAGTGAAAATGCAAGTTGAATAGATTCTCCAACTCCGGCATATAACGTGTCGGTCGATATTTCTCCAGGTAAATAATTTGCCGAACTTCCTTGTAAATCGGAAATGGATTGTCCGCAAGAACTATTTTGAGCTTCCGTGAATTGCGAAAACATTATGAAAACAAGGCAACAATAGAGGATTGAGCGAAACATACGTGGAAAGAAAAAAACGAAACTACAAAGAACACAATTAAGCGCGAGTTAATTTATGAAAGACTTAACTTTGCGGCGCTTATTTTCAAAATAACTATGCTTCAAGTTCCATATCTCCGCGAAAACAAAGAATTAGCCATTGCAGGTTTGGCAAAACGTAACAACCTAGATGCACGCGAACGCATCGATCAAATTATTGCCATGGACGATGAGCGGAAGTCGGTGCAATTGGAACTTGACAATAAATTGGCAAGAGCGAATCAGATTGCGAGAGAGATTGGCGAATTGTTTAAAGCAGGGAAAGCAGGAGAAGCAAATGTTTTAAAAGAAGAAACAGCCACAATCAAGGAAGAAAGTAAACTCCTTGAAACGAAATTGGTAGAATTAGAAGATGCCATTCGACAGATTCTTTTCACCATTCCGAATATTCCAGCGGGCCCCATTCCTTTTGGACGAGGCCCTGAGGAAAACGTAATAGTTGAATCGCATGGAGAAATTCCAACACTTCACGAAGGCGCAATGCCACATTGGGATTTGGCGAAAAAATACGATATCATCGATTTTGAATTGGGCGTAAAAGTTACTGGAGCAGGATTCCCATTTTACAAAGGAAAAGGTGCTCGCTTGCAACGGGCATTAATCAATTTCTTTTTAGAACGAGCAACTGCAGTAGGATATACAGAATACCAAGCACCTTTGATGGTGAATGCCGATTCTGGTTTTGGAACAGGGCAACTTCCCGATAAAGAAGGACAAATGTATTACATGCCCGAGGATCAGTATTTCATGATTCCAACGGCCGAAGTGCCTATTACCAATATATTTAGAGATACCATTCAAAAAGCGGAAGATTTCCCGATTAAGGCCTGTGGATACACACCATGTTTCCGTCGCGAAGCGGGTTCTTATGGAAAAGATGTTCGAGGATTAAACCGATTGCATCAATTCGACAAAGTGGAGATTGTACAAATTGCCCATCCAGATAATTCATATGCCTTATTGGAAGAAATGCGCAACCATGTTACGGGCTTGTTGAAAGAATTGGAATTGCCCTATCGGGTTTTGCAATTATGTGGCGGCGACATGGGATTTGCATCGGCATTTACTTACGACATGGAAGTGTATTCTGCAGCGCAGGAAAAATGGTTGGAGGTGAGTTCTACTTCGAATTTCGAGGCATTTCAAAGCAATCGTTTAAAGCTCCGCTTCAAAGAAGGAGATCAAAAACCTCGTTTGGCTCATACGTTAAATGGTTCTGCATTAGCTCTTCCTCGCATTGTTGCTGCGATGCTCGAAAATCACCAAACACCTGAGGGTATTCGTATTCCAAAGGCATTGGTTCCGTATTGTGGATTAGAGATTTTGGATTAATCTAATAAATCGCTCCTAAAAATTTGTTTATATTTGACTATGGAGAAGGTTGTTCATATTACACATTTGAAGGATAAGCAATCCGATTATAATTATTGGCAAGGCAAGAGCGATTTAGATCGTTTAAACGCCTTAGAAATGCTCCGTTCTCAGTATATTAATTTTTTAAACGATGTTGAGCCAAGACTTCAAAGAGTTTGTAAAGTTATTAATCGATCACAAGGTTGAATATTTAATCGTAGGAGGATATGCTGTTGGTATTCATGGTCATCCAAGATATACGGGTGATTTAGATATTTGGATTAATCCTACTTTAGAGAATGCAAACAAGGTTGTGAAATGCGTCAATGAATTTGGTTTTGGGTCATTCAATTTAACAAGTCAAGATTTTATAAAAGAAGGGAATGTTATTCAATTTGGCTATCCCCCGCTACGAATTGACATACTTACTTCAATTGATGGCGTAAACTTTAGCGATTGTATCTTAAATAAGAAAGATGTCGAAATTGATGGGATGCTTGTTTATTTTATTGGATTAACTGATTTGTTAAAAAACAAAAAAGAAACCGGGCGTCCGCGAGATATTGATGATATCGAAAATCTTAAGTAAATGAAAGCCATTTAAAGGTTGAAAGGTTTTGATTGAAGTTTAAAAACATAAAAAACCCTGTTCCGAAATATCGAAACAGGGTTTTTTAAATTGCTTTATTGGAATTAATAATTCCCAAAGTTGAACAGATGTCCGTTTTTAGCATTCATCGTATCAACTGGGTTAAGCGTCATTACTGGTATTTGAGCATCGTTGGCGATAACATTTTGCTCGTATGGCCCAATGATGTACTCCGTTAAGTCTTTCGACTGATTGGTCATGATGAGAATTAAATCAGCATCAACAGAACTTGCATACTGAATGGTTTCTTTACTGAAATCTCCTTTTTCTGCGTGATGAACCACATAATTGCAATTGCGTTCGGAAAGGTAATTTTTAGCATACGCAATGTTGTTATTCACAGCGCGACTCGTGTATTCATCGTTTTCGAATTCAGCCAAAATATGGAATGTCGAATTAAACACTTTGGAAAGCTCAACAGCCCAAACCAACTTTTGCTTTGATTCTTTCGAGAAATCGATAGGAAGAACGATGTTTTTGAATCCATGTTCTTTCATTATTTTCTTCTGCACAATAACAAAAGGGCGATTCGAGTTCGTAATAACCCGTAATGCTTTGCTTCCAACTACGTGCTGCATGCCTTTAACACCATGGGTTCCCATCACTACAAGGGCAACATTAAGCTCGTCGGCCTGTTCTCCTATTTGATCAAAAATATTTCCTTGTTTAATAACAAACGAAGTTTCAATTCCGCTTTCATTCTTGTTATCATCTGCTAAATCCTGCAGTTTGGAACTGGCTTCACTTTCCTTCTGTTCTTTGGATCTGCTCGACTCCAACATTCCTGTTTCTAAAACATGCAATAAAATGATTTGCTTATTGAAAATTTTAGCAAGTTGAGAAGCATGTTTAAGCGCCATCAACGCCACTTCTGTAAAGTCGGTTGGAACTAAAATGATGTTTGAATCGATGGGTTTAATTGTTTTTGTACTCATAAAGATTGGAGCTAGTTTGGGGTACTAATTTAATATCTCTGTTTTCAATGAACAGGTCAAGTTCATTTGAATTTGTTTGTTTTTTATGGATTCAATTTCGCAACAACCATTTTTAGATTCTCTTGCAATTTAAGAGTTCTATTTTGAATGGAATAGTTGGTATGAAAACGATGCGCATTGAGGAATTTCACTTGTAAATTATTCCAAGCTAATTCATCCGAAATTTCATTGTTTCGGTTCATTTCACGAAACAAGGCA
>CAXNNF010000088.1:0-5455 GCA_964203455.1 Bacteroidia bacterium | reverse complement strand
GTAAACCTTCCAAACTCCTTTTCTGAAGTAAAATAACTTGAGACGAACTCCATGCAACTTTGCTTGCATCGCCCAGCGATATTCCTACGCTAGCCATATTCAGTGCGGGAGCATCATTCACTCCATCGCCAAACATAGCGGTTGCTTGTTTTGCATTTAACTGCTCAATAATTTTTAGTTTTCCTTCAGGATTTTGTTGAAAATAGATTTCAGAAATGCCAATCTCATCTGCAATGTATTTGCATTTACGTTCTGAATCACCACTAAGTAAAATGGTTTTTATACCCATCTTCTGAATTGCTAGAACTGCTGCTTTGCATCCTGCTTTCAATTCATCGCTTAGTGAAAGAGCCGCTATGCATTGTCCATCTTCGATTAAAAAAAGATCATATTTTTTCAGTAAATCAACATCTTGAATGAGTCGCCCTGAACCCAATTCGATTTTCTTTCCATCAGCCGTTTCTGCCATCATGCCCAAACCTTTATTCTCTTTAATATTGGATAATGGAACGAAAGGAGCATCGATTTTATTCACCAAGGATTTCGCAATGGGGTGCAAAGAATGTTGCTCGATAGATCGAATAAGAGAATGGACATAGGTTTCGTCAGCTCCATGAAAGATATCCAAGGTGTTAATTTGGAAATCTCCCGTTGTAAGCGTTCCGGTTTTATCGAAAACGAGGATTTTAATTTTGGCAAGATGTTCTATGGCAGCTCCATCGCGGAAAAGAATTCCCAATTTTGCTGCCCGACCAATTCCAACCATAACAGCCGTTGGAGTAGCAAGTCCCATGGCGCAAGGACAGGAAATGACCAAGACTGCAATGGCCCTCAAAAGACTTTCTTGGTTACTAGAGTTAAGAATAAAAAGCGATACGATGAATGTTAGCAGCGCAATGGCAATGACCACGGGGACAAACACCGCGCTCACTTTGTCGCCTAAGCGTTGAACAGGCGGTTTGACACTTTGTGCTTTTTTTACCATTTCGATAATGCCAGCCAAAACGGTTTCTTTGCCGGTTTTGAGCGCCCTCATTTTAAAAACGCCCTGTTCGTTAATGGTCCCACCAGTAAGTTCGTTGCCAACGTTCTTTTCAATGGGCATACTTTCTCCGGAAATTAATGCTTCGTTTAGCAAGCCATCGCCTTCAATAAGGATTCCATCGGCGGGAATACGATCGCCAGTTTGAATCAGTAAAACATCGCCGGGAATGATAAAGCGAGCGGGGATTTCTTCGATGTGCTCTTGGTTTTCATGAAAGTTGATGCGCTTGGCTGTTTCGGGTTGAAGTGCTGAAAGTTCGTGCAAAGCATCTCCCGTTTTTTTTACTGATCGTTGTTCGATTATATTGCCCATAAGCACCAAGGTGAAGATGCTTGCAGCTGTTTCGAAGAACAGAAAGTTCTCTGGATTCTCTATTGATTTTCCCAGAATACTACCCCAAATACTATATCCAAAGGCTGAACTTGCACCGATTGTTATGAGTACATCCATATTGGGAATGCCTGTTTTTAATGAATAGTAGGCACTTTTTCCAAAATGCATCCATCCAGCAATCATCACGGGTAAACAGAAGGCAAATTGCACAAGAGGATTATGCAAAGTATGCCAAGGAATAAACATGTGTGCCAACAAAGGCAAGGTGAAAACGAGTGAGAAAATGAATCGTTTTTCGGTTAAACTAAAACCAACAACAGCAGGAGCTTCTGGTTCAATTACCTGAAATCCGAGACTTTCGATGTCTTTTTTAATCGTTTCAATTGGGTAGGTTACCTTCGAAGTAAATCGAACTTCCCCAACGGCAAAACTCACGTTGGCATCTTCCAGACCTTTATTTTGGAGTAGCTTTTGAATTCCCATCGCACAATTGGCGCATGTCATTCCTTCAACTTGGAGTGTACATTGTGCCTCTGTGCTTTCCATATTAATCGAGGTTTAAAGAATCACTTCCAACAACTTCGAGTTTCACGAGTTCAACACTGTGTTTGAATCGTTTCATGATGGTAATTTTATATCCACCAAATTCTTTATTCTCATTCACCGCAGGAATACCATCAAATAACTTGTTCACCAATCCGGAAACGGTTTCATAATCGACGCCTTCTTCCAATGCAATAGGCAATAAATCATTTACATCACTAATGGAAGACGTTGCATTTACAATAAACTCGGTTTCGCTTTTCTTTTCAACTGCGGGTTTTTCTTCGTCGTATTCGTCTTGAATTTCACCAACAAGTTCTTCAATAATATCTTCCATCGTTACAATTCCTTCGGTGCCGCCAAATTCATTAGTAACAATGGCCATTTGAATATGTTGACGTTGCAATTCGCGCAAAAGATCATTCACAAATTTACCTAGTGGAACATAATAGGCCGGTCGCAACAAGGTGTTGAGGTCGATTGGTTTCTTTAAACGGATGTGTCTAATTAAATCTTTGGAGTGAATAATTCCGATGATGTTATCGATCGAATCCTTATAAACAGGCAATCTGGAATATCCTTCTTCTACAACGCGGTCAATAACTTGTTCAACATCATCATCAATATCAATGGCAATTACACGCGTCCGAGGAACATAAATCTGTTTCACCATGCGATCGTCAAACTCGAATACATTCTGGATGAGCTCGTGTTCAGATTGTTTAATTGCACCGCCCTCCTCACTTTCGGTGAGAATCATACGAAGTTCTTCTTCCGTGTGAATATCGTTATGTTCGCCAGAAGACAAACCAAAAAGGCGCAGTGTTAAATTCGATAATGCATTCAAACTCCAAATAAATGGTTTGAAAACCGTGTAGAAAATGCGTAAAGGAACTGCTATGAAAAGCGTTGCTTTGAGGGGATTGCGAATTGCAGCTGTTTTGGGAACTTGTTCACCAAGTACAATATGTAATACCGTGATTAATGAGAATGCGATTGGAATGGATATCGCATGCGATGCCGTTCGAGCTAAAGATCCTTCTAATCCAACATTGTAACCCCAATAATCCATGATGGAAATAACAATTTTGTTTACAACATCTTCCCCAATCCAACCTAATGCAAGGCTCGCCAAGGTAATTCCAAGCTGACATGCACTTAAGTATCCGTCCATGTGAGACGTGATATGTTTCGCAATTTTTGCAACGGTGTTTCCTTGTGTTGCACGCAAATCAATTTGAGACTGCCGCACTTTTACAATGGCAAATTCAGCTCCTACAAAAAAGCCGTTTAAAACCACAAGCAGAAGGGTAACTAATATTTCGGGAAGAAGATCAGCTACCATAAGTCAGAAAAAATAGAATAGAATGAGAAAACTCTGTCAAGTTTATTTGTTCAGAGTTAGAAGCTAATGCACTGGTAATTGTATAGTTGCAAGTTTTTATTGAAAACTCACACGTGCGCTTTTCGGGGGGAGGTTGATCCAATGTATTTAATTAATGGAGCAAAGTTATAAAATTCGACTACTAAGCAATAAAATAACTTTATGTACTTGGTATTCAAAACGATTTTAAATATTTTTTCACAGTTCCTTGTTTGATGCATTCGTTTGTTATATTTGCGCCCTCATAAATGGTGGTCATAGCTCAGTTGGTTAGAGCGCTAGTTTGTGGCACTAGAGGTCGGGGGTTCGAGACCCCTTGATCACCCCAAGCCCCGCTAGTCGGGGTTTTTTCATTTTTATCCATCTCCCTTGTTTGCAAAAATTTAAGTTTTTGCTTTTCAATTTTGAAAATTATTATCAATTCAACTTTCAATTTTTTGATGATTTTCGACAATAATACCTGGATTCATTTTTCAAAAACAACGGACATGTTCATATTATTTTAATCAAACGAATAGAGCTTGCATAAAATAAACGTTGTTCCCAACTTGATTTCTCCCATAAATTTTAAATAAACACACATATTTTTTCTTTCAATCCTAAACGGAGTCAAACAAATGGTACTTGATTTATTTTTTGAGTCAAATTATAGATTGATTAAAGCTTGTTTAATTAAATAATGAATTGAATATAAATACATTAAGTGTAATTTTTTTATTGAGATAAACTTTTTAAAAATCCTCACTAAAATCATTCAATGGGTTTATGTCATAAAAAAAGCCCCGATCAAAAGAACGGGGCTTGGCTAGTGGTGCCTCCAGGGATCGAACCAGGGACACATGGATTTTCAGTCCATTGCTCTACCATCTGAGCTAAGGCACCTAACCTTACTTATGTATTAAGCGGGTGCAAAAATAGTTTTTTTAATTTCCTATCAAAAAAATATTTTACTCTTTCTGCATTTTTCTAATTCTATCTTTGTAAAAGATTTCAAATGACATGAACCAACTTGTAATTGACTTAGGCAATACCGCGCTCAAAGCAGCTTGTTTTCATGAGCGTACAATGTTAAAATCAATCTCCACATCTTGGGGCAATTCAGACGAAATTGATGAGGCACTTTTGCGTTTGATGGTCTATAATCCAACACATGTGTTTATAAGTTCGGTTGCTGGTGGCCGAAAAGAGGTGGATTTATTTCTGAAACGCGCTCAGTTAAAAGCGATGTTTTTGGATTCTGGAACATCAATACCCATTAGAAATCAATATCAAACTCCCGAAACATTGGGTGCCGACCGGCTAGCGAATGCTGTGGCAGCGGCAGCCATTTTTCCAAACAAACCTTGTGTAATCATCGATTCAGGTACGTGTATAAAATTCGATTTTATTACGCGAAACAATGAGTATTTTGGCGGCTCAATTTCACCTGGTATAGAAATGCGTTTTAAAGCTCTGCATGATTTCACCCATCAATTACCTTTGTTAACGCAAACCGAACTCGTTTACCTGATTGGTAAAAATACCAATGAGTCAATTCATTCGGGTGTAATTAATGGTACACTTGCCGAAGTTAAAGGAATCTTGGAACAATATCAAATGACACATAAAGACCTGCAGGTAATACTTACCGGAGGCGATTATGCATTAATCGAACGAACAATTAAAACCAGTGTTCATGTTGAACCTTGGCTCACTCTTAAAGGACTCAATGAAATTTTCCTACATCAATTGCGCTAAATCATTCTTCTTTTTAATCATTCTTTTCGTTTCATCCAGTATTCAAGGACAAACATTAAGTCAATCGCCTTATGGACGATTTGCCTTAGGCGACAATATTGAAAGTACATCTGCTTTTATTCAAGGATTGGGTGGCGTAACACAAGCACTTGCCGATTCCAATGCATTAAATTTATCTCAGCCCGCAGCTTTGGGTTCTTTAGAAGGAGGCGCAACTATTTTTGAAGGTGGAATTTCGGCTTCCAGTATAAAGTATATAGGTTTGTCTTCCACTCAACAAGGACGTTCAGCCGGTATTGGATATTTTGGTTTGGCATTTCCCATTAAACGAAATAGATGGAACGTATCGCTTAGTTTAACACCGATTTCGAATGCTGGATTTACTTTGCGCGACAGTATTACCAATGCAGAAG
>CAXNNF010000087.1:0-5494 GCA_964203455.1 Bacteroidia bacterium | reverse complement strand
CCCTGCAATGCAAACACTCATGAAGAAAGTGCAGAATCAGGATGACTTTAAAAAATTAGAAGATTTCAAATTGGTTTCGTTTACTGTGGATCCCGAAACAGATTCTAGTGCAAAACTCAAAGAATTTGCAAATAGGATACAAGCCGATTCGAGTAGGTGGTATTTTTTAACTGGTGATAAGAAAGCATTGTACGATTTAGCTTCTCAAGGATTTTTGGTAAATGCGATGCAAGACCCAACAGCGCCCGGTGGTTTTTTACACAGTGATATGATGTTGTTGATAGATCGCAACCGACATATCCGCGGAATATACGAAGGCACCAGTTTGAAAGATGTGAAGAGATTGATTGATGAAATTAAAGTACTGGTTGCTGAATACAATTCGGCAAGAAGAGAAAATGTGAATCCCATTCGATGACTGAAGTAACAAACGAAAAGAAATATACTCCGTGGATTATTGCTGCAGGTGTAGCAATTCCTTTAGTGGTTGGGATTTTAGCTATTGCTCCTAAAATAGAAGTACTGGGCAGTTTCAATTATTATATTTTTCCCTTTTTGAATGCTATTATCAATGGAACTACTTTTCTAGTTCTGGTTGCAGGATTGATTGCTATTAAAAAGAAGAATATTGCTGTTCATCGCATGCTTATGACTTCTGCCATAGCTCTTTCCCTTGTATTCCTGATTTTCTATGTCTTGTTTCATTTGTCAACCGAAACAACAAAACATCCAGGTAGCGGCACAGAACTAAAAGTGTATTATTTTATTTTGGCTTCACACATTCTGCTTTCCATCGCTATTATTCCCTTGGTGTTAATTACCTTTGTTAGGGCATTATCGGAGAAGTTCGATAAACACCGAAAAATTGCACGTATTACATTACCAATCTGGCTTTATATTACGCTAACAGGTGTTCTTGTTTACTTGATGATTGCTCCATATTACCCTCAATAATTAATTAAATTATCAATCGCATGAAAAATCTACGTTCTATTTTCATTATGACTGCGCTTTTCTTCTGCGTTATTCAAGAACCTGCTCTTGCTCAATGTGCGATGTGTAAAGCAACCGTTGAATCGAATATTGAAAACGGTGGAAAGACCGTTGGTCGTGGATTAAATTCAGGGATTCTTTATTTAATGTCGGTTCCCTATTTGGTTTTAGGTGGTATTGGATTTATGGTTTACCGCAATTGGAAAGGGAAAACCGCTTAGTTTGATTCTAAATCAATGAATTCGTATTAATTACAGATTCTATATCTGTTGTAAAATAAAAAATCCCGGTAGCTGATTTCTCAATTACCGGGGTTTCTTTTTATCATTAATATCAGTCGATGAGTTCTACACTGCGACGAATAAAGCGGGTTAACTCCTCCCCTTTCAACATGTTCTGTGCAAGTAACGCTAAATCGGTTGCCTGACGAATAAGGTTTGCCTGTTTATCGGCATCTTCGGTTTGTAGAATGCGACCAATCAATGGATGATTGATATTCACAACCAAATTGGCGCTATCGGGCATATCCGCCATAAACGCATTCCCTCCACCAGCAATCGACATATCTTTCATACGGCGCATAAATTCGGGACGTGTAATGAGAACAGGTGAATCGGTTTCACTCATCGACTGTAACATTACCGACAACATCTTTCCTTCCACTTGCTTCTCGATAAGTGGTTTTAATCGTTCTTGTTCCTCATCATTCAATTTGGAAATAACAGGCTCATCCTTTTCAATGAGCTTATCTACCGTATCAGAATCAACACGAACAAAACGCACTTTCTCCAATTTACTTTCGAGCATGTTAACCAAATGCGAATCGAGAGGACTATCCATCAAAAGCACATCGTAACCGCGTTGCGTTGCTGAATCTATAAACGTATGCTGCTCTGCTTGATTGGCTGCATACAATAAAATCAATGTTTCATTTTTATCTGTCTGCACCGGACGAACATGTTCAAGGTATTCTTCGTGGGTGAAAAATTTACCATCTTTATTTTTCAACAAGTTAAACTTCAAACCACGTTCTGCGAACTTGTCATCGCTCAACATTCCGTATTGAATAAACATGCGAATGTCATCCCATTTCGATTCAAAATCTTCGCGATTATTCTTGAAAAGCTCTTCCAATTTATCGGCAACTTTCTTGGTAATGTGGCTGCTGATCTTCTTTACATTTCCATCGCTTTGCAAATAAGAACGAGAAACATTCAATGGAATATCGGGCGAATCGAGAACTCCGTGAAGCAGTGTTAAGAAATCAGGAACGATACCTTCAACAGAATCGGTTACAAATACCTGATTGCTGTATAATTGGATTTTATTTTTCTGAACCTCGAAGTTCTTCTTTAAACGAGGAAAATAGAGAACACCTGTTAAGTTAAACGGATAATCAACATTTAGGTGAATATGAAACAATGGATCTTCCGAGTATGGATACAATTCTTTGTAAAACGATTTGTAATCCTCATCTGTTAAGTCAACGGGTTTAAGCGTCCAAGCAGGTTGAACATTATTGATTTGCTCCTCGTTGAAACGAATTGGAACGGGTAAAAATTTACAATATTTATCTAACAGGGTCTGAATTCGCGCAGTTTCTAAAAACTCCATTGAATCTTCGGCAATGTGAAGAATGATATCCGTTCCGCGTTCGGTACGATCGGCTGTTGTAAGCGTAAAATCGGGACTTCCATCGCATTCCCAGCGAACAGCTTCGGAGTCATCCTTGAATGATTTCGAAACGATTTCGACGTTCGAAGCCACCATAAACGAAGAATAAAATCCAAGTCCAAAATGCCCGATGATGGCATTGGTTTCAGGCTTATCCTTGTATTTAGCAACGAATTCTTCTGCTCCCGAAAAGGCAATTTGATTGATGTATTTATCAATTTCTTCGGCGGTCATTCCGATACCACGATCGGAAATGGTTAAGGTTTTCTTTTCTGTATCAATACGAACTTCAATATCTAATTTGCCAAGTTCGCCTTTCACTTCACCAGCAGACGAAAGAGTGCGAAGTTTGGTACTTGCATCTACAGCATTCGACACCAATTCGCGAAGGAAAATTTCGTGATCGGAATACAAAAATTTCTTAATAATGGGGAAAATGTTTTCGGTATTTACATTGATTTTTCCGGTTGACATACTATTACGTTTTAAAGGACACCGGCCGTTTTCAAAGGATATGCCACATAGAAAAGGTGACAAAATGACAATGATTTTTAACGCTAAGTTTATTATGTTAAAAGAGAATGAAAATAAAAAGGGTATTTCTAATTTGAATAAATTGCAGGATGAAAGTTGATGTTCAGAAAGTAGCGCATTTGAAAGGACATGATGGCGCTGTGTATACTATAAACAATGGAAAATCAAACAATCATTTCCTTTCTGCAGGAAGCGATCGGATGGTTGTTGAGTGGTCGCTTGATGAATTAAAGCCCGAACATGTATTAGCTCGAACTCCTGGAGTTATTTATTGCACCTGTTTAATTGTTGAATTTAATTTACTTTTAGTAGGAAACGATCAAGGTGGAATCCATGTCATTGATTTAGAAAAGCGCGCAGAAGTGCGATACCTTCTTGGGCATTCGAAAGGTGTTTTCTCATTACTGTGGAATGCAGAACAACAACAAATTATCAGTTGCGGTGGCGATGGCAATGTGGTTTGTTGGGATGTCCATGATTTTCACTACATCAAATCAATGGCATTATGTGATGCAAAGATAAGAGCCGTGGATTATTCAAAAAGCCATTCTTCCATTGCACTTGCCTGTGGTGATAATAGCATCCGAATTTTTGACAGCAACACGCTTGAATTGAAGCACGAATGGCAGGCACATGCCATGTCGGTAAATACGGTTTGCTTTCATCCAAACGGGCGTTGGTTACTAAGTGGATCGCGTGATGCTCATTTGAATGTTTGGGATTTGGAAAATAATTACGAACTCCACAAACAAATTCCAGCACACAATTATGCCATTTACTCCATCGCTTTTCATCCAGATGGGAAACTATTTGCAACGGCAAGTCGGGATAAAACAATTAAAATTTGGGATTCCGAGAATCTTGAATTTCTCATTCGCATCGACAATGAATTCCACCAAGGACATGTAAATTCTGTGAACTCTTTGTTTTGGACAAACTACAATAATTACCTAGTATCGGGCAGCGACGATCGATCGATCATTGTATGGAAAATTGAAAGTTAATTACAAATTTTTAATTACAAATTACGAATGGGTTGATTACAAATTACAAATTTTTAATTACGAATTACGAATGGACAATTACGACTGCTATATTGACAATTCGTAATTTGAAAACCGTATTCTGTAATCCGTAATTGTTAATCCGTAATTGTTAATCCGTAATTGTTAATTCGTAATTGATAATCCGTAATTGATAATCCGTAATTGACAATTGTTTATTTTTCTGTAATCACAAATTCCGTCCGGCGGTTCATGGCCTTGCCTTTCTCGGTTAAATTGGACGCTTTGGGTTTCGTCATTCCGAAACCTTTCCAAGTCAAACGGTTGCTTGCAATTCCCTCCAATAAGAGAATTTCATAAACCCGTTTTGCTCGTTCGTTCGATAATTTCAAATTCAAATTAGGATCGCCAACATTATCGGTATGTCCATGAATGGAGATGTGGATGTTGGGATTTTCTTTAAGAAAAACAGCCAGCTCTTGAATAATGAATATGGTTTGAGCAGTAAAGTCTGCTGAATTCACCCCGAAACTTAAGTTGTTGATTTTATAGGCTTTCCCGACCTTAATTTCATCCACCTGCATATCCATCTTTTTCGGTTTGTTGAGTGTTGAATCGGCCACCGAAAGGTATTCACTCGAAAAGGCTTTGCCTTGTTGCTTCACGGTAACAATATGATCTTCGTTAAAGGCCATCACAGCAACATATTTCCCAGTCAAAGTATCTACATCAATCGTAGTAATTTCTTTGGTTCGAACGTTTTGAATTTCAACACGGGCATCGGTTACAATTTCATTGTTTTCATCTTTCAGTTCCCCACTTAAAAAGAAAACGCGTTCGGGTCGAGCTTCTTTGTAAAGATCAAATGCATAAACATCCCAACCGCCCAAACCTTTTAATTTATCTGATGCAAAGTAGCCAGTTTTCCCATCCGTGCTCACAAAGAAACCCAAATCGTCTTTCTCTGAATTTATCGGATAACCAATATTTTTAGGAGCTTGCCAGCCTGTTTCTTTATCGAGTTTGGCAAAGAAAATATCATAGCTACCATAACCCAAATGACCCGTTGACGAGAAGTAAAGCGTTTGACCGTCGGAATGAAAAAAGGGAGATTTCTCACTTGCGGGCGTATTAATTTCAGGACCTAGATTTTCAGGTGCTCCCCAATTTCCGTCTTTATCTTTTACCGATTTCCAGATGTCTAATTCGCCAATTCCACCTGGGCGATTGCTCGAAAAATAAAGTGTTTTTCCATCTGCCGAAAGAGAAGGTTGAGAATCCCAGGAGTT
>CAXNNF010000086.1:0-5499 GCA_964203455.1 Bacteroidia bacterium | reverse complement strand
GAGGGCTTTTTTATTTTTGTGATTATGAATATTATCCTTTTCGATGATTCCCGCCGCAATCATCTCCTCCCATTAACTTATACCAGACCCATCGCCGATTTACGTATTGGCATTCTCACCATTAAAGAGAAATGGGAAAAGCGTGATTTTGGAAGTGTTTCGTTTCTGAGTCAGGATTATCTGAAAGCTAAATACCCAACACGTCGCTTTGCTGAAAACTGGCTCATTGCTGGTTCAATCATTCCGGAAAGTAATATCATAAAAGCAATTAAAGAACTGACAAAAGGACAAGCGCTTATTCAACATGGTGAATTATTAGCGGCATACGATTCCGAAAATAGTTTGTCAATCGATTTAGCTCATTACAATTGCATTGAATACCCATTTCCCTTGTTTCGAATAAACCACCTCTGGGATATTTTTTCATTGAATGGGCGTGCATTGGAAGAAGATTTTGAGTTAATAACAGCAGGTCGAAAATCGGCAGAAATAGACTCATCTAATACCATTATTGGTAATCGTTTTTTCGCAGAAGAAGGCGCTACCGCTTTGTGTTCTGTTTTCAATACTACAACAGGCCCAATTTATTTAGGAAAAAACACAGAGGTTTGGGAGGGCAGTTTAATTCGTGGGGCTTTTGCACTTTGTGAAGAAAGTGCCGTTAAACTTGGAGCAAAAATTTATGGTGCGACAACTGTTGGGCCTCATTCGCGTGTTGGCGGAGAAATTAATAACAGCGTCATTCAAGGATATTCCAACAAAGGACATGATGGATTTTTAGGAAATTCCGTTATTGGTGAGTGGTGTAACATAGGTGCAGATTCGAACAATTCTAACCTTAAAAACAATTACGCGCATGTAAAACTTTGGAACTACGCTGAAGAACGCATGGTTTCGACGGGAGTGCAATTTTGCGGATTAATCATGGGCGATCATAGCAAATGTGGTATCAATACTATGTTCAACACAGGAACTGTTGTGGGAGTTAGCGCGAACATCTTTGGAGCAGAGTTTCCAAAGAATCACATTCCATCTTTCAGCTGGGGCGGCGCACAGGGAATTACGGAATATAATTTCGATAAGGCCGCAGAAACAGCTACCCTCGTAATGGAAAGGCGACATATAGCATTCGACCAAATTGAATCGCAGATTTTGGCGGAGGTTTTTGAATTGACACGTCCATTTAGGCAGTCCTAATTCCTAAAAAACGCCATTTTCTTTGATGGCACATGGCTTGACTTAGTCGGCTTCCTGATTGAAATGCCCTACTCTTGTCGGCTTGCTGACTAAATGTCATTGAATTTTATTATGAACGAACATACTCCTTTTGATAATTTCCGCTTTTCCAATATGATCGACGACGATTCGGAATTCATTCCACTCTTGTCGAGCGAAGATGAAGAGCAAATGAATACGGAAGAAATTCCGGAAGAAGTTTCCATTTTACCCCTACGAAACACGGTTTTGTTCCCGGGAGTTGTGATTCCAATTACTGTTGGGCGAGATAAATCAATTAAGCTTATTAAAGATGCATACAAATCCGATAAAATCATTGGCGTTGTTTCGCAAAAAGATGTAGCCATTGAAGATCCTAATTTTGAGGATTTAAATAAAGTGGGAACGATTGCATTTATTATAAAAATGCTTCGAATGCCTGATGGAAATACAACCGTAATTATTCAAGGGAAAAAACGTTTCGAACTTCAGGAGTTAACGCAAGCCGAACCATATATCAAAGCGCGAGTTAAGCCCTTTGAAGAAACACGCCCGGAGAAAAATGACAAGGAATTTACAGCGATGATTTCATCACTCAAAGACATTTCACTTCAAATAATCCAACAATCACCGAATATTCCATCCGAAGCTGCTTTTGCAATTAAGAATATTGAAAGTCCATCTTTTCTGATCAATTTCATATCCTCAAATATGAATGCCGAGATGGCAGAGAAGCAACGTATGTTGGAAGTAGCGAATTTGAAATCCCGTGCCGAATTAGTATTAAAGAATCTGAGTAATGAGTTGCAACTGCAAGAATTAAAAAATCAGATTCAGAGTAAAGTTAAAATTGATATTGATCAACAGCAACGCGAATATTTCCTGAATCAGCAATTAAAAACCATTCAGGAAGAATTAGGTGGCAATGTGTATGAAGAAGAATTGAGTGAAATTCGAACAAAAGCCGAATCCATGAAATGGAGTGAATCGGTAAAAAAACACTTCAATAAAGAACTCGATAAACTTCAGCGCATCAACCCTAATTCAGCGGAATATTCGGTTCAACGTAATTACTTGGATTTACTCATTGAATTGCCTTGGAACCAATACTCTTCCGACGTTTTCGATTTAAAACGCGCGCAAAAAATATTGGATAACGATCATTACGGATTAGAAAAAGTAAAAGAACGTATTATCGAATATCTGGCAGTTTTAAAACTAAAAGGAGACATGCGTTCTCCAATACTTTGTTTTTATGGGCCTCCAGGAGTGGGTAAAACCTCCCTTGGAAAATCCATTGCTAAGGCTCTGGGACGCGAGTATATTCGCATGTCATTGGGAGGTGTTCGCGACGAAGCAGAAATTCGTGGGCATCGCAAAACATACATTGGAGCAATGCCCGGTAGGATTATCCAAAATCTGCGTAAAGTAAAAGCATCTAATCCAGTGTTTGTTCTCGATGAGATTGATAAAGTTGGGAGTGATTATCACGGAGATCCATCTTCCGCATTATTGGAAGTATTGGATCCAGAACAAAACAGCACATTTTACGACAATTATGTAGAGCAGGATTTCGATTTAAGTCGTGCTATGTTTATTGCAACAGCAAATAACCTGAATGCTATTCAACCGGCTTTATTAGATCGAATGGAGCTCATTGAAGTGACGGGTTATACACAAGAAGAAAAAGTAGAGATTGCTAAACAGCATCTTATTCCTAAACAAATTTCAGAGCATGGTTTGAAAAAAGCTCAGGTGAAGTTTACGAAGAAAGCGCTCGACAAACTTATAGAAGACTACACACGCGAATCGGGTGTGCGTTCATTGGAGAAAAGAATCGCCAAAGTAATTCGTTCTGTTGCAAAATCCATTGCCATGGAAGAGCAAATTGATGCGAAGATCGATTTTGCGGATATTGAACGCATCATGGGTCCGGCTCGTTTTCATCGCGACAAGTATGAAAACAATGAAGTTGCAGGAGTTGTAACAGGACTCGCTTGGACTTCGGTTGGCGGCGACATTCTGTTTATCGAAACCATATTAAGTCGTGGTAATGGTAAACTTTCATTAACTGGAAATTTAGGTGATGTCATGAAAGAAAGTGCTGTTATTGCATTGGAGTTTTTGAAGGCGCATTCGGAAAGTTATTTAGGCATATCTCCTGAGATTTTCGATCATTTCAACATCCATATCCACGTTCCAGAAGGAGCAACACCTAAAGATGGACCTTCTGCTGGAATTGCCATGTTAACAGCATTATCTTCGGCATTTACACAACGGAAAGTGAAAACGCAATTGGCGATGACTGGTGAAATTACATTGCGTGGTGTTGTGCTTCCTGTTGGAGGAATAAAAGAGAAAATATTAGCTGCAAAACGCGCCAATATTCAACAAGTAATTCTTTCGGAAGAGAACCGCAAAGATGTTGAGGAAATAAAATCTGAATACCTTAAAGGCATGGATTTCCATTACGTTTCAACCATGCGGGATGTATTGAAATTGGCTTTAACCGACCAATTGGTCAAGAGTCCAATGAAGATTGAATTACCTAAAAAAGAAAGCAGTAAACTTAAAAATTAGAATTTCTAAAATCTTGTTTAAACAGATTGATTCTCTTCAATTGAATTTGAAGAATAATTTTTTAGCTTGATTTTAAAGGAAGATCCCTCTCCTAATTTTGATTGGATGCAAATTTGACCGCCCAATAAAACGACCAAGTTTTTTACCGTGTGCAATCCTATTCCGGTTCCTTTATTTCCAAAACGATCAGTGTGAGATAAGGTTTGAAACATTCCAAATATGCGTTCATGATATTTTTCAGGAATACCTGGACCGTTGTCTATAACCTCAAACGTAAATTCCGATTCAGTTGCACTTACCACAATACGGACATGTCCTTGAGCTTTGTCATTATATTTTATCGCGTTTGAAATCAGATTCTGCAATATCTGCCTCAATATGATTGAATCACATACTATTTCCTGGACCGATACCTCGGTAACAATATGAAAATCAATCGGTGGACTACAGAACTCTACTAACTCAGTGATAAATTGAGACAATTGAATTTTTTCGGGTTTGTATGCGTGCTCTCCAGCCAAGGAATGTTTGAGAATACCATCAACCAATTTTTGCGATTGAAAAGCTTTTTTCTGTAATTGTTCAAGCGCCTTTTCCGCTTTCACATTAAGTTGACCTTGACTTTCTTTTGCAATCATCTTACTCAATTGATAAATTGATTGCATTGGAGATCTTAAATCATGAGAAACCAAATGAGCATAACGACTTAATTCTTCATTTTTACTTTTCAATTCTTTTAAATTCCGACGTAATTCCATTTGGGCGATAACCTGATTGGACAAATCTGATAATGCCTTGCGCTGGTCTGAATTTAAAGTGTGTGGTTTATTATCTATAACGCATAATGTGCCAAGCGGAAAGCCTTCTCGGCTAAGCAAAGGAGCTCCAGCATAAAAGATGACGTGAGGGTCTCCTGTAGTAAGTGGGTTATCAAAAAATCGATTATCTAATTTGGCGTCTTCTACTACAAATAACTGATAGGGCTCTAATATAGCGTGTGCGCAAAAAGCAAAATCACGAGGTGTTTCCGAAACAGCAAGTCCATGATGTGATTTAAACCATTGTCGATCTTTATCAATTAACGAAATTAAGGCGATGGGAGTTCCGCAGATATGGGCTGCAATCGATGTTATTGCATCAAAAGCTTCTTCGGGAAAAGTGTCTAGGATTTCATACAAGTCAAGATTGGCTTGCCTTTCACTTTCATTATCGGGAATACGAGCAGATAACATGGGTTAATATAATTTTACCAAAATGAGCATTATGGTTGGGAACTGCAAATTAAACAAAAAAATTACACTCTTATAAAATGCAATCGAATATTTGAGGGGAAAGAAAAAAGGGGAAAGTTAATCAGTTCTTACTGAGGCTATGCCGAAGCTTAGAAATGATTAATCCCGAGTGCAAGCCCTTTTGGCTGAAACCTCGGGATGTAAAGTAGAACGTAAATTGAATTATTTATGATTTGTTTTTACAGATATATTTTTAAACAACAACAATCCAACGGGGATAATACAAAGTGAAATTAATACTTGAATAGTGGCATTGGGGCCAGATCCCAAATCATCAGTTGAAAAATTAATCAAATCATGTTGTTTCATATAATAAACGCAAACCGCCAAGCCATTGTTTGCAAAATGAGCTGCAACAGAATACCAAACCGATCCAGACCAATAAAATAAATAACCCAAAAAAGCACCCATA
>CAXNNF010000085.1:0-5533 GCA_964203455.1 Bacteroidia bacterium | reverse complement strand
AAATGCTATCGCCAGAACAAAAAACACCTTCGGGGTCCGAAAGATTTGCGTGCAACAAGCGCTTCTGCGAGAAATCTTTACTCAGTGAAAACACATCGCCTTTATCGCTCACTATAATAAATTCGTTACCTTTTATGCAAACATCCGATGGTTCCTCCACCGGAACACTTATTTTTTGTTTCGGAAAAATCCGTTCAACATCCTGCGCTTGCAGGAAGGATGAGAAAACGAATAGGAATAAAATTGCTCTCATTGGTTGCTCTCTCCCGGTGTTGGATTGCTGTTATTTTGCCAAATGGCTCCTCCATCTGGAATGCGTGCTTTTGAAAAACCAGGATCTTGTACGCCCGAAAAAAGCGAATCGGCCAACAGTAAAACATCGCCTTGCTTTTTAGACAACACCAACATATCGCCGGCCGATGAAATTTTGAAATTGGTGTGAATTTGCGATGTTACCCGATTCGAATCGTCGCAAAATATAAGCAGATGCCCGCGTGCTGGAATGGTAAGCGCCGGCAGGGCAAACTGATCGAGTTCGGTGAGGTTATCGCTCACAAACCACTCATCGGCATTAAGCTGTAATGGCGCGTCGGAAGGATTATACAACTCCAACCAGTCGCTTGCATTGCCCAAATCAGTAGTTAATGTTGGTGTATTTCCCAGTACTTCGTTTATAAGCAAAAGTGTGCTGTCGGTGCCCGGGATTTGAGGATTATCGGTATCTTCGGTAAACGATCGATCTTTGGTGCATGCCGAAAATAATATTGCGACAAATGCTAAACAGGTTATTCGTTTCATATTCAGATTTTACTGTTGAACTACAAAGGGGTGCACCTCAACTCTGCGGGTGTCGCTGAGTATAACACGATAATATCCTGATGCCATCGTTTGCTGAAATGGCGCGAATGGATTTCCTTCTGTTGCATTTACATTGCTTACCTCCAAAATGCGCCCTGCAGCATCCATCAACATAATTTGAAACTTCCCCGAATAAGCTGGGATAATCCTCAAATCTGAACCCGATTGAAGCAGCGTGCTGTTTAGCTGATGTTGCGTTCGCTCTAAACGATTGATTGATGCCGATGTCGTATCGCTTGTGTCTTCAACGGCCGGTTCGGTAAACATGGCAATATAAGCGCGGTAATAAACTTCGGCTAGTTCGGCGTCGTGAACAACCACCGTGTTTTCATCATTGCGCGTGTTAGCGTTGGTCGACCAGTTGTGCGAGCCGGTCCAAACGGCTGCATCCGAATTACTGCCCACGTCGCTGATGGCAAATTTGTGGTGCATTATTTCGCTCGTATTCGGATTGATAACGAGATTGCTACCCATCGCTAGACTCAAATCGTCGAAAATGAGCGTGCTTGTATCGCTATTGATGATTCCCTTTACCATCACGAGGCTATCGATACGATCTGTAATCGCATTCAACAAATCGAAGCGAGTAATCAACATGGCGGCAAAATGCAGGCTATCGTCGGCCGAATTGATAAATTCGATGAGTTTTTGGTTGGTATTGTCGCTTGGACTAAAGTAACACTCCACCTGCTTACCGCCGATGCGGAACTGATGCGGGGTATTGTCGGTTTTAAAAGAACCAAATTTCGAAACATTGGTATCGGGTTCGTCGCCCGAACTACCCCACATTTCCTCAAATTCAAGTTTGTAAGTACGCGCCAGCGTTTGGTCTTGAATAATGATAACGTTATTAGGATCGCGGTTTACCTGACGGCCACTCAAATTGGTGCTGCCGGTCCATACAATCGGCTTGAGCGGATCGGAAGCATCGGAATCAAACACAACAAATTTATTGTGCATGATGGTGTAAGCATCGCCAGTTGGACTAGCAATTCTTTGGATAGCAGGAATCAGATCTATTAATCCCTCGTTTTCGGCTTCGTAAGAACCATCAGTAATCATGCGAACCCGAACACCGCGGTTGTGCGCTGCGTTAAGCGCTTCGGCAACGTTCGAGATGCTGTCGCCGATAAAATCGTACATCGTAAAATCGATACTCTCGGTAGCACGGTCGATGAAGGAAATTAATGTATCGTCGATGGCCTGATTGAGGAAATTAGATGCAAACTGTGGCGCATTGGTAGTATCCACCGGATGATTGAAATAGGCCGTTATGCTGCCCGACGAGTTAGACTCGGTGCCGAATACCATTACAGGACCGGTGGCCAAAGTGCCATTTCCGAATGAGAATGCCTGGAAATAATATACTTGTCCGGCCAGTAGGTTATTGAATGTGAAGGTATGATTAATAACCGGTGTGGGTGCACTGAGTAAACCCAGTTCGAGAGATGGTGTTAAACCATATGCTACTTCGGTAGTGCCCTCGATGTTGGTGAGCCAGGTGAGATCGACACTGGTTTGAGTAATGTTGCTCACACCGATAGTTGAAACGATATTGATTCCGGGCTGCAATTCGAAGTCGGCCGTATCGCGCGCCAAAACTTGATAAATTGAATTGAATTGTGAACACACTCCAGTAAGATTCACAGATCCGAATGGAATAAGCTGCCCAATTAGCGGTGAACCAGTGCGGACATAAATGGTAGCTTGTTGCACACCCGAAGTGAAGCCATAGGATTGATTTCCTGAAAACGTAGCACCAGAATTAGCAAATGATACATTATTTAGTTTAACCAATTCGCCTTCGAGCGATTCGCCCAAACTTGGAATTGTGGTTGTTTGTACATTGGGTAAATAGTTGCCACTGCTGATTAGATTAACAGATGTAATAGGACTTATTTCGAGCAAACCCGAATATTCGAAGAGCACACCAGTTACTTCAAGTGAATCACCACGTTGAATTCCGGCAGTGTTTGCATTGTCATATAAACCAATACCACCTGTAGCATCTTGCAGGTAACGGATAATACCTAATTCAGAGCCATTCGTAACTACTCCTCTCACGGTTACCGTTGAACCGATAGCTTGCGTTCGAGCTACAGCAATGCTCGTTTGGCCAAGAAGCGTATCGTTAGAAAAACAAATTAGGAGTACAGAAATTAAAAAGTACTGAATTACAGCAAGCATACTTTTCTTCACAGTAAAAAATTTGGAGTACAAAGGTTGACTTACTTTAGGCGCCCAATGTTAAATTTATGTTATGCTTAGTTAGTTTTAATATTAATTAAGCAATAGAATTGGAATAAAAAATATGCTTAATCGATGTCACTTTCTCCAAAGAAATTCTTGTGAAAATTCACTAAATACAATTGTTCCTGAGCACGAGTCGTGGCAGTATATAACCAGCGCAAATAATTGCGATCGAGTAATTCTTCGGTCACATAACCCTGATCTACAAACACACATTTCCATTGTCCACCTTGTGCTTTGTGGCAAGTTACCGCATACGCAAATTTCACTTGCAAAGCATTCATAAACGGATCGGCTTTCATGAATTTGATGCGTTCGGCCTTGGTGGGAACTTCGGCATAATCTTGTTCAATGATATCGCGCAGTTTCTTTTGTTCGGGCCAGGTTAAACTCGCTTGGTCAATATCCAAGGTATTCAATAAAATACGCACTTCAATATCGGGCTCATTCGGGTAGTCAATCATCCGAACGGTCGCATCCGCGAAGCGAAAATCTCCTTTCTGATACCTTTTTCCCAATCGTTGAATTTCCATCGTGTCGCCATTGGCAATGAATCCCGGAGCACTCGATTCTGGAATCCAGTGGTAATTGTTCTTCACCACCATGATATGATCGCCGCTGCTAATTTCCTCTTCCTGCCAACGGATGCGCGCACGAATTTGCTTGTTGTACAAATTGGCATTTTTGTTTGAACGGGTTACCACCAAAACTTCTTCGGTTCCGTATTTATCGTAAGCCGAATTGAGCGAGTCTTCCAATTCCAACCCGCTAATTCGTTTTACATCGGAAAAACCTTGAGCAATTAAATCGGGGAAAGTCGATGTGCCTGAATCGAGCTGATCGCGGATTTTGGTTGCGTTAAATAAAATACCACTTTCCAATCGTTGGCGCATCACTTCAGTAAGCCGACTTTCGTCCACCTGCAAAAAATAATGGTCACGAAGTTCTTTAACATCCAACGCGGGGCTTTCTTCCAAGCCCACCGGAGGCAACTGTGCTGTGTCGCCAATCAAAATCAACCTACATTCATCGCCACTCGAAACGTAGCTTATCAAATCTCCCAAAAGGTTGTGTTCGGTTTCCAAATTCTCACCACCAATCATCGAAGCTTCATCCACAATAAAAACTGTGCGACGATTCATGTTTTGTTGCATTGCGAAATGCATTCCCGTTTCGCCACTTTGTGAGAAATAGATTTTTTTATGGATGGTAAAAGCTGCTTGTCCTGCATAGGCTGCGAGCACTTTGGCTGCGCGTCCTGTGGGAGCAAGTAAGACAGTTCTCAAGCTGGTTTTGGGAAGTGTCTTCACCAATGAGCGAACAATACTCGTTTTCCCTGTTCCCGCATACCCACGAATAACAAAGACTCGATTCGATTCTGGCTTCGAAAGAAATTCTGTGAGATTGCGAAAAAGCGCCGCCTGTCCATCGGTTGGAGTGAATCCAAGATGATTTTCTAATAAAGAGATGAAGTCGTTCTTGGTCAATCCGTGCTTTTGCGTTAAACTTGCCCAAAGATAGAAAGCTCAGTTCAGTAAACGATGTTTCATCCAACACCCCTTGTAAATTATACCGATCCATCCTTCAATCAGGACCGAACTCCTCATTGTAAATTGCGATTACAAATCTCTGAATACGAGTTAAGTATTGCCATTTACGATACCTTATCCGATAGTTTCCCAATCATCGAACGCTATCCTATTCGGAAAGGATATGCCCAAGTTAAGCCGCAAGAAGCCATTGCACGAATACTTCAAACACATGCATTAACGAGACTTTCATTTGCATCTGTTGAGGTTATTGTGGTAACAAATACGTATACGCTTGTTCCTGATGCTTTATTCGATACTGAACATGCAGCCAGTTTGCATGCATTAAATCATCCAATGGAGGATGCCGATGAACTTAGCTGGGAAAGACTCGATGCACAAGATATTTATTTAATTTATTCTTGGCCCAAGGCATGGAAACAGGTTTTAGAAAGCCAGTTTCCACGAATTTCAATTCAACATTATTCCTTCATTCTTGCAAAAGGTTTATTGCCCAACTCGTTAGGTAAAACAGCAGTTTATGTTCATGTTCAAGATTTTCGAGAAGATATAGTGGTTATTGCCGATGGAAAATTCTTGCTGTTTAATAGTTTCAACTTTCAAAGTTCCGAGGACTTCATTTATTATATTTTGCTAGCCTACGATCGTTTATCGTTAAGCAGAGAAACAATTCCCCTGAAATTATTGGGAGAAGTTGAAGTGGGTTCTGCGCTTTTCGATTCATGTTATAAGTATATTCGGGATGTTGATTTCTTAGAACGAAATTCACATTCGGCCATACCCAAACCCGAAGGCGAAACCGACCGCTTGGCTCCACATTTTTATTTTAACCTATTACATTCAAACGATGCGGATTATTAGTGGTAGATGGCGAG
>CAXNNF010000084.1:0-5556 GCA_964203455.1 Bacteroidia bacterium | reverse complement strand
TGCAGCACCTTTAAGTCCCGATGCCGATAAAGAAGCTTTATTAGGTAACAAACGCATTGTAAAATGTCCGCAATGTGGTTCTACAAATACCGTTTTAGTCAGCCAGTTTGGCTCCACGGCTTGCAAAGCTCTATTCAAATGCGAAGATTGTCTGGAGCCGTTCGATTATTTTAAATGTTTGAAATAAATAATTCATGTCCACCATACTTTCCAAAATCGAAAATAATATCGGGTATATCAACCTCAATCGTCCCGATGCATTTAACAGTTTTAACCGCGAGATGGCCTTGCTTTTACAACAAACGCTCGACGATTTCTCAACAAACATTGAAGTTCGTGCCATTGTAATAACCGGAAACGGAAAAGCATTTTGTGCCGGACAAGACTTAAAAGAAGTAATCAGTCCTGAGTTAAATCCTGGCTTTCGTGCTATTCTTGAAGAGCATTATAACCCTATCATTACGCGAATTCGCACGATTGAAAAACCGATTTTAGCTGCTGTAAATGGTGTGGCTGCTGGCGCTGGGGCGAATATTGCACTTGCTTGCGATGTGGTTTTGGCTTCCGAAAATGCAAGCTTCATTCAGGCATTCAGTAAAATTGGCTTGGTGCCCGACAGTGCTGGAACATTCTTTCTTCCTCGATTAATCGGATTCCAAAAAGCATCGGCACTCTGCATGTTGGGGGACAAAGTTTCAGCCCTCGATGCCGAAAAAATGGGCATGATTTACAAGGCAATTCCCGCCGATGAATTTGAAACCGAAGTTCAGAAAACCGCCGAAACATTGGCTAATTTGCCCACATTGGCTTTGGGTTTAACAAAACGATTACTGAACCAAAGTTTGAGTAACGATTTAACTTCGCAGCTCGAAGCAGAAGGAAATTTACAGATTCAAGCAAGTGAAAGTCAGGATTTCAAAGAAGGTGTTGCTGCTTTTGTTGAAAAAAGAAAGCCCGAATTCAAAGGAATGTAATCTATTTGAAAAATTAAGATGTTGGTTTTTTTACCTTAAAAAGACCTAGCTATTTTCTCACTTTTTAAGGTTCAATCAATAATGCTTGAAAATTGATTTTGAGTTGTCAGTTTATTTCAAATATATCCATTTCGACAATCTCAAAATATTGTCTTAAAGATATCGTAAACATATCATAACATTCAAAATGTATCGAATGAGCTTTTTAGAAGTTTATTTGAAAAATATTTTTAATTAAGTTATGAATAATTTTTATTTTCCTCTTCGCCAATCCAGCAAAATGCTGAAATACATGCTTTTATCAGCAATTTGTTTGATATCAGTTTCTATAACTTTTGCGCAGGTTTCATTGGTTTCAACCTATTCACAAAATTTCAATAGTCTCGGAACTGGTTCTACAATGCCTTCTGGTTGGAGTCATATTGGATCTCTCGGCGGAAGCAACTCTTCTTGGAGCACTTCAATTCCAGCAAGTGGATCGCCATCTGCTGCAAGCACTGGTACAGTTAACAATTCGTTGATTGTTGCAACAAATACTTTCACGGGTACAAGTAATACAAGAGCCTATAATTATTCTGGAAGCACAACAACAGATAGAGCAATTGGTACTTCGCCCACAACTGGCGCAGGTAATATTTTACAGCTCAATTTATTAAACGCAAGTGGTTCTGCAATTCAATCTTTACAAATTAGTTATGATATCAGAAGATTTGCGACTGCTTCAGCAGCTGAAACAGTTCTTGGATATCGTTTATTTATTAGCCTTAACAATGGAACTTCTTGGACGGCATTAGCTCAATTTAATCCAACATCAACCACACTTCCAAACACTGTTGGAACGAGTAACTTTAATCAAACATTCACCTTACCGTCGGCAGTTTCAAATGGATCAGTTATTCGGTTACGTTGGGTTGATGATAATTCAACTGCCAGCTCACCAGATCAAAGAATTGGTTTGGATAATGTCTCGATTTCAGTTCCTCAAACAGGAAATTGCGCCGCACCTTCAGCGTTAAGCGCATCATTAGTATCCAACACAAGTGCAACGCTATCATGGAGTAGTATTACAACTGCAACATCTTATACTCTTCAATGGAAACCTAGCACTTCTACAGTTTTTAATACGGTAAGTAATATTACTTCAAACTCTTATTTATTGTCGTCGCTTCAAGCAGGAACTTCTTATGATTTTCAAGTTCAAACTGTTTGTTCAACAGGAAGTAGTATTTTTTCTAGTCCAATTTCTTTTACTACAACTGGAGGCTCTTTAGTTAACGAAGTAATTTACCTTTTAAGTGGGGCTTTGCAGCCAACTTCTGCTACTGTTTCTGCCAAATTAACTACTGCTTCTTCAACTTGTAGAGCCGTTTTTAGTACATCTTCAAGCTTCAGCAATCCTATTTATTCAAATTTTGGTACAGCCAATTCAGCCAACAATTTCATGGCAAAAATGAATATTTCTGGACTAGCACCAAATACTCAATATTTTTATGCAGTTGAGTCGAATGGAGTCTTAGATGCCTCATCTGAAGATGTTGGAAAAATCAAAACACCTAACTCTGGAGCATTTTCATTCACTTTTGCGCATGGATCATGCTCGGTAACAGGAAACCATGGAGTTTTCACTGCTATACAAAACAAAAATCCACTGTTCTTCTTAGAAACTGGAGATTTTCACTACCAAGACCCGAATTCAGCAAATATTTCAGCACACAGAACTCCTTATGAAAATATCATTCTTTCTCAGGGGCCAACAGCAAACTTGCTGAAAAGTACTGCTTTAGCTTACACTTGGGATGACCATGATTACTGTGGAAACAACAATTCAGGAAGTGGAAATATAGGTACTGTTAACGCGCGCCAGGCTTACCAAGAATACATTCCACACTATCCTTTGGTGGCAGGAAGCGGAAATGTGCCAATTTACCAAGCATTTACAATTGGCCGTGTGCGTTTCATTTTATCGGACTTAAGAAGCATGCGCACATCTTCAAGTATGATGGGAACCGTGCAAAAAGACTGGTTCAAACAAGAATGCATCAATGCAAGAAATAATTGTCAGATGATTGCTTGGGTTACAGGAACTTCGTTTGGAGGAACTCAAACTGACAATTGGGGCGGATTTTCTGCGGAACGAATCGAATTGAGCAATTTCTTCCGCGATAACAACATTCAAAATATGTTTATGATGAGCGGCGATGCACACATGGTTGCAATCGATAACGGAACAAACCACGATTTTTCTACCGGTAGCAGCAATCTAAACGATTATCCTGTTTTTGCAGCGGCTGCTTTAAATAACACCGGATCAAACAAAGGAGGAACATACAGCCAGGGAGTATTCACAAATCCAAATTCAAGCACAGGCCAATATGGTCTTGTTGAAATTGTCGACAATGGAGGTTCTACGATAACTGTTAACTTCAGGGCTTATCGTACCACTGGAAACAGTTCAGCTGAATCACAATTGGTTACTTACAGTTTCAATCGAACAATTTGCGCCTCTGGAGGCAGAATATCAGAGCCAACAAGTCTTGCATTAAGAAGCCTTGAGGAAGGAAAACAAACTCAGATAATCTGGAATCTGAATGATAATTCAAAAACGCACAGCCTTGTAAAAATAGATTCTGAAGGGAATAAAGAAGTATTAATCGACAAACTCGAAAACGAAGGTTTATTCAAAGATGAACACCCAATTTCAGGGAATAATGTTTATTCAATTATTGAAGATGAGAATACCGAAGTGATTTCTCGAAGCATTTTTATGAAAGGAAACTCGGAATTATATGTATATCCTAATCCAGCCGATGATTTGATAAATATATCACTTCCTGGTTGCCGCGATTTAGATGTCGCCAATATTCAAATTATTGATTTAAATGGGAAGTTCGTATTGAATCAAATGGTAACATTTACAGCTCCCAATGCATCAGTTTCAATTGATGTTCATTCACTCATCCCTGGAAATTATATCCTAAATTTTCAATCGAAAGGATTAAATATCAATCGATCAATTAGAATCGATTAATTAAAAATTCAAAATACGTTTTTAAAAAAGGGAGACATCGGGTCTCCCTTTTTTGTTATTTAATAAATCATAGCGATTTACAAAAAATCTATCGTGAGTTTTAAACACACTACTTTTCATTTTCACTTGAATCATTTTTTGAATTCTTCCCCCATTTTCAAATAGAATCTAACAACAAGATTCTTATATCTTAGCGCTTCCAAAATTAAATTATGTTGTTTAATCATATTGCTGTTATAGGAGCCGGTACAATGGGCAGCGGAATCGCTCAGGTTGCTGCAACTGCAGGATGTTTGGTGAAGTTATTTGACGCTTTTCCAGAAACACTTGTTCGTAGCAAAAAAAATCTGGACACCACACTACAAAAGCTTGCTGAAAAAGGAAAAATATCAAATGATGAAGCAATTCGAATTGCTGAAAACATTCGCTACGTAAATTCAACAAACGACCTTGCCGATTCCGATTTTATCATCGAAGCGATCGTCGAAAATCTCGATGTTAAACGAACATTGTTCTCAGATCTAGAAAAAATCGTTTCGAAATCCTGCATCCTCGCTTCTAATACAAGCTCACTTTCCATAGCATCCATTGCGGCTTCTTGCCAAGATTCAAATCGTGTTATTGGCATTCATTTCTTTAACCCTGCGCCTATCATGCAATTGGTTGAAGTTATTCCGGCTGTTCAAACAGATTCGGATATCCTTCAAAAAACAGTCGATACTATTAACTCTTGGAAAAAAGTAGTTGCCATCGCCAAAGACACTCCAGGCTTTATTGTCAATCGAGTTGCGCGTCCTTTTTACAGCGAAGCCATTCGTTTGTATGAAGAAGGAACTGCCGATTTTGCCACCATCGACTGGGCCATGAAAAGTATTGGCGGATTCAGAATGGGTCCCTTCGAATTGATGGATTTTATAGGAAACGATGTCAATTATGCAGTTACCGAATCGGTGTTTAGTGCATTTTATTTCGATCCGCGTTTTAAACCTTCGTTTACCCAAAAACGCCTCACCGAAGCGGGTTTTCTTGGCCGTAAATCTGGACGTGGTTATTATGACTACAGTCAGGATGCCATTCAGCCAGCAGCAAATGAAGATGCTCAATTAGGCCAACTCATTTTCGACCGAATTTTAGTGATGCTTATCAACGAAGCGGCCGATGCACTTTTCCTGAATATCGCTTCTGCGAAGGACATCGATTACGCCATGACTAAAGGAGTAAATTACCCGAAAGGTCTTTTGGCTTGGGCCGATGAAAAAGGCATTGACTGGTGTGTAAATCAACTCGATACGCTATATAACGAATACCATGAGGACCGCTACCGTTGCAGTCCCATTTTACGCCGCAGGTTGCGCGAAGGAAAATCATTCTTTACCGCATGATGCAGCCCGAAAAGATTGTAAAAACCATGTTCGACCAGGATGCTTTTAGCCAATGGCTCGACATCCGAATCAATCATGTTGCCTTGGGAACTTGTTCACTGTCAATGAAAATTCGCAAGGACATGTTAAATGGATTTGGCATTGCTCATGGCGGAATTACTTATTCCATTGC
>CAXNNF010000083.1:0-5573 GCA_964203455.1 Bacteroidia bacterium | reverse complement strand
CATCTCCTTCAGATTTCACACCAGTTGTTGCACCAACGGCTGTTTGCTCTGGGTCTACGTTCCAGCTCCAAGCCGATTCTAACCTGAGTAATGTACAATGGGAAACCGGTCTCTCAGGATCTGTTTTATCATTTAATGCCCCGGAAATTGAGGGTGTGTATGTTTATACTTATTCAGCATTATTGAACGGATGCACGGTTTCTGATTCATCCGAAATTGAGGTAAATGGGCCTCCTACCTTGGACTTGGGTGATGATCTGTTTCTGTGTGAAAATGAGGATGTGGTAATTTCGGGACCTGTTGGTAATTTTATATATACATGGAGTACCGGAGATACGGAGCAATTCATTGAATTGACAGCGGGATCTTTGCCGTTTGGATCAAACCAAATTGCGCTCACTGTAATCGATACGCTGGGATGCTCTGGTACAGATTCGCTCTTTGTTCAGGTTGAGGAGTGTCTCAATACACCTAATTTAGCAGCAGAAGCTGGCTCTCTAATTTACCCCAACCCCTGCAATTCTAAAATTTGGTTCGTTGCTCCTCAAGTAGCAGAAAAAAATTCCTTGATTCGCATTTATACACCGGCGGGACAACTGGTTCAGGAACAATTTGCCGTCGATGCAGCTGTGGATGTTTCAGCCCTAAGCCGAGGATTGTATATTTTAACTGTTGTCTCAAACAACCCGGCAATTCCGGTAATGTTTTTGAAAAATTAATCTGCAGCTATAAAAACAGGAAAGGGGAAGGAGTTCTAAGAAAATCTGCCCAGAGGCAAACAGCGTGCAAGCGCCATAACCTCGACGCAGGCGCAACACAGTGTTACGATAGCCTGCACGCGGACCGGAATGGGCAAGTTTAAAAAATGATATAGCGGGAGGCACGAATAAATATTAACTTAAAACTTCTTTTCAAGCATTTACAACTGATAACAATAAAACGTGGAGACCAGAAGCCACTCAAAAAAACGGCCTGTCCCGACAGGTGATTCGGAAGGCGTATTCTGAAAAGCCTAATGAGTAGGAACTAAAATTAAATTCAAATGAAACATTCACTTTTAATTCTTCTTCTAACTTTATCTTGTTCTTTAGTAAATGCTCAGACAGGAGTAATTTACAATTTTTCTTTCAGAATAGATGACGAACTTATTACACAAATGAAAGTTCAAAATAAGGATTATAAAATCCTCAATCTTTCAACTATTGAGGATATGCCAAAAGAGCTTTCAGATACGCTCATATTAATTAGTGAAAATATGTTGGGGGCTTTCCTCGATGCCAAAATTGTGAGTATGGTGCCAGAAGAAAAATTTCTTATGGGTGCATTACCACAACATCTTATGTATTTACCAGCAAATTTTTTCAAAAAGGCAGCAAAAACATTTGATTCATTAAATGTTTTTGTAGACATTGAATGTTATATTTCTGCAAGTGGAGGCGTCAAAATTACATTGGCGAATAATTCATATTCGAAAATTAAACCCAAATTAAGTTTATCGATTAAGATATTCAACAAAGAGAAGGAGTTGATTGAAACGAAAGATGTGGTTTTAAAAGACTTTGAAAAATTAAGATCTAAAACCTTCGATGAAACCTATGGTATTAAAGGTTTAGGTCAAAATACGGATGAAAAGACCATATCTGAAACAATTAACTCTAATGACGTGTTGCGAATGTATGTTTCGGCATTAGTAGTTGCTTTACAAAAATAAAACCTCACTATTTTTTTATAAGTTAAATTAAATTTTGAGGTAAATTAGAAAAATTAAGACATATCAGCACTTGCAATAAATTGGCGGTTTAGTATTTAAATCATCCCGATAGCTATCGGGATTGTGCTTCGTTTCAAGTTCAGTCCTGGAAGTTCAAACTCTATGATACAGGTGAAATTTAGAAAAATCTGTTTAATAAACCAGCTAATAAAAGCGTTCAAGCCCAACCCGAAAAGGGTATGCGCCTTTGCGCAATAAGGTAGAATTAGTATTTTTAAACTTAAATAGGAATAAGTTTGTTGTTTGGTTTACTTATCATTTCCTAATGAGTTCCATCACAACGCTTACTTTGTTTCGCTTCCATAATATAAGTTCTAAAATTTGGGCGTTTGGTCAAATGCAGTTTGCGCATGCACACATCAAAAAAACACCCGGGTTGCAATTTTACAAACTCCTGGGTAGTGGTCGCGAGCCAGGATTTAGCGCATTACCCGACTGGGGTGTTTATGCCATGTTGGGCATTTGGGATAATGAGCAATGCGCTGATTGCTTTTTTAATGATTCGGAAATTTATAAGCGTTACGAGATGCACAGCAGCGAACAGTGGACCATCTTCATGAAACCGAAACAAGCCAAGGGCCTGTGGTCTGGCAGTAATCCTTTTACAACTTCTACAAATTTGGATGATGACAATCCACTTATTGCAGTCATAACGCGTGCTACCATAAAACCGGTTAAACTGATAAAATTTTGGGAATTTGTTCCTACATCGCAACGGCCCATTGTGCATGGTTTTAAAGGGCTTATTTATACTAAAGGAATTGGCGAAGCACCGCTGGTTCAAATGGCCACTTTCAGTTTATGGGAAAATATAGATGCGCTGAAAAACTTTGCTTACAATAGCCCAGAGCATCAGGAAGCCATCCGGAAAACACGGAAAATAGATTGGTACAAAGAAGAATTATTTGTACGTTTTCAACCATATCGTTCAGAAGGAATCTGGGGTGGTGAAAATGTTTTGGCTCCTTATCTTAACCTTTGATAATTTAAATCAACGGCTTTGCTATCACTGTCATAAATCCCATCGAAAACCATTTTTGCAGCATAAATATTGGGGTATTGAGAACTTTACCTGATACGTATCCTATATAATCGTTTGTCCATAGAAGCCTCCCAATCAATGACTTTTTTTTCCATTTGGCTCATCCAATGCAATGTGTATGGATCTAGCGTACCATAAGTAAGCACTTGCTCTACCTGCCAACCGCTATTTTTCATCAATAGCGTTATATTGTTTGGTGAATAAAGCGCTGTGTGACGTGGTGTGTGATAAGCACTCCAGAATTGCCCAAACTTGCGCTGTGTATAGCTATCAAAATTGGGCACCTCTATGATAAGTTGAGTTTGCGGATGTGCTATTTGCAACAGTTCTTTCAAATGTTGTTGCGGTTGGTAATCATGCTCTAGATAATGCCACATGGTGATAACATCTACGGGCTTTTCATTTTGCAAGTCGGCAACTTCGCCCACTCTAAGTTCAATGCCATGATAGTTTTCTTGTTCATTCTTCCAACCTTCATCACTAAAATCTAGGCCTATAAGTTCTGCTGACGATTGTTTGCGTAAACAGGCCAAGAAAGTCGGCTTACCACAACCGATATCTAAAATGCGACTATGTGCAGTTAAAGTATGATGTTTCTTTAACCGACTTACCCTTGCATTATCAATATTTTGCTGGTCATGTTTTACTAGAAATGCATATTTACCCCAGGCTTCTTCTATCCGATAAGGCAAATAGGCCGAAGTATAAAATTGCCCCAATGCTGATTCTGGAATTCGAGGATTTAAGAAAACGAGCCCACAATCATGGCATTTATCAAAGTTGAACCTCTCCTGCGAATACTGATTCATCATAGCAGACGTTTGCACGAAAGCTTCATGGTTGGTCGAATTGCACGCCAAGCAATGATTTATTTGATCCATTATTTCACACTTCATTTATAAAACTATCGAAAGAGTAGCATACAATGAAAGCCGGAAAAGATAAATAAATCGGTAGTATAATTGGTTTGATAATCTTAGAAAAAAATAGCTGTAATGAAATAGATATTTTTTAGAACTGTTGTATTAAGTTCAAGTATTTTTCGCTTTTTTTCAATTGAAATAAAGGTATAATGTCTGATTGCTGAAGTTTTAGAAATCGACATAGTGGACAAATAGAAAAATAGTAACTTTACACTTCTTGACAAGCATTTACAAGGACAAGAACTAAGAGAAAATTTCAGACAGGAAACAATTCAGAAACCGGGGTTGAATCTGAAATGACCAAACAAGTAAACTATTACAAGAGATAAAATGAAAATAACTTCAAATTTAATTCTATTAATAATTTCCCTTTTATTTTTTCAAATGCAGAGTAAGGGGCAAAGTGCTGAATGCTTGACGGATCACATTCGTTCAAATCGTATGCAGACTGATTCTGATTATAGGAAGCAAATTCTTACCCTTGAATCGCAAGTTGAAGCCATTACTCAAAATCAAGAAAACAATAAATTATCATCTGCCCTTTTCACCATTCCCGTTGTTGTTCATGTTATTCATCTAGGTGAGTCAATTGGAACAGGTTCGAATATTTCGGATATTCAAATTCAACAATCTATTGCAGGACTTAATTCACGCTTTAGAAATGGAAACGGTTTAGGCGCTGATGTTGAATTGGAATTTTGCCTTGCAACTAAAGACCCAAACAGTAATTCAACCAACGGTATCAATAGGGTTGATGGTTCTAATGTTGCAAATTATTCAGCAAATGGTATAGCACCAACGGGTAATTCTTGCAGCGGAGCAGTTGAAATTTCTATAAAAGACTTAAGCAGATGGCCTGTTTCTGACTATTATAATATTTGGGTAGTTAGCGAAATATGTAATGGTGGTTTTGTTGGATATGCATCGTATCCAGTTGGGGGTCTTTATGATGGATTAGTTATTGTTTCCAGCTCTATGACAAGTAATAGTGGGACATTACCTCATGAAGTTGGCCATGGTTTTTTTCTTTATCATACATTCAATGGTGATGGTGGTAATGTTTCTTGTCCAGTTGATACGAATTGTCTTATAAATGGAGATCGTGTATGCGATACGCCACCTCATAAACAAGGCGATTGCATTACAACTAATCCATGTACTTTGGATGGTGTTTGGGATAACAGCCGGTATAATTATATGTCTTATTGCCCTTTAGTTAACAGGTTTACACAAGGGCAGAAAGATAGAATTAGAGCTACAGCCATTGCTGCGCCTAGAGCTAGCTTACTAACTTCAGTTGGTTGTGGGGCTGTAGGAATTAATGAAATAAGTAGTAATGATTTTTCTATTTTTCCGAATCCTGCTCAAAGTGTAATCAATTTAAGAGCAGACATAAAGCTTTTAGGCTCAGCTTATGTGGTTTATGATAATATAGGTAAAGTAATTTTAAAAGGAAAAATAACTTCTGAGATCACAATCATTGAATTAGGCAATTTATCTGGAGGTATTTATTTGTTAAGTGTGGGAGATAATTTGAAACAATCATTTAAAATAATAAAAGAATAAAACTAGCCCATTTAAAGGTGTTCAAGCGCAATAATACCGGAAGTTGGAGAAATATTTAATGCATAATCTTCTGTTTCGCCCCAGGTATAATTGGCACAAGTATCTATTAAATTAGAAAATGAATACGCGCAACGAATTCTCAAACGTGTAACACCTGATTGAATGCCCGCTGGAACGCTAAATTGCAGCTGAATAGTCTGATACGACAATGATGTTGTTCCATTGGCCACTGCTTCGTTTACATCGTTAAAATCATTATCGTGATTATAGT
>CAXNNF010000082.1:0-5585 GCA_964203455.1 Bacteroidia bacterium | reverse complement strand
AGTTTCTGGAAATTCCCTACCTGCATTCTGTTCACAAGTCAAATACACCAAGAGCGACAGACTAACATTCAATTGGAGTGCGTTTATCGGAACAGATGACCCCGACACGACAAGTAGAATGCGCTATTTCAATAATTTTTATGCTCAATCACAACTGACGAAGAAGTTAGGTTTCATCGCAGGCTTTGACATCGGCGCTCAGCAAATAAAAAAGGGTAGCGAAGATTATCATGCATGGTTTAGTCCTGTTGTTATAGTTCGCTACTTGTTGAATGATAGGTGGTCTTCTGCTCTGCGTGCAGAGTATTACCAAGACAAAGAAGGAGTTATCGTTTATACAGAGACACCAAACGGGTTTCAAACAAGCGGAATTTCACTTAACTTTGACTACTCACCATTTAAAAATTTAGTTTGGCGAATAGAAGGACGATGGCTTTCAAGTAGAGACAAAATATTTCCCAAACAAAATAACCTTATCAATGAGAATTCTGCAGTAGTAAGCTCAATAGCTGTTCAATTTTGATGAGGAAAATACGAATGAAAAGAGATCGTTAACGTGGTAAATTATTTTAGAAAAAACCTTGTCCATTCAAAAGAAATTACCTTTAGAAATTCCGTTTAAGTAAAATCATATGTAGGAAATTTTTCACCTAATACATATTTCCAAAACAATACTGATTTTAAAATTATCTCAACAAACTCTTTCCCTTATTACTTTGTTTTCTGAAACTTGTAGGTTAAGGTGAGAACAACTCTTCGCAAAGGTCGAACTTCAAATAAATTAAATACCCAAGGATTCGAATAATTAATTTGATTAGTTAGATTGGTAATATTTACTTGGGCTCCAAATTGCTTGTATTTATAGCCAATTGCTGCATCAATTGTATAACTGGCAGGGATTTCTAAATCAGGATTATTGTCTATTCCTGAGAAAAACTTGTCTTTATAATAAACACCTGATCCTAATGTTAATCCTTTTAGTTTTTGCATTGGTTCAAAATTCAGCCATACATTACCCGTATATTGGGGTGCATTAGGTAATCTATTTCCAGTTTCATAACCTGGGTCGTTAATAATTGTTGCATCTGTGTATGCAAATCCTGCTGTAAGAGAAAGTGTTTTATAAATTTTACCGTCTATATCAATCTCGATACCTTGGCTCCGATGATGTCCTTGGTAATACACATTGTATTCATCATAATTTGGATCTTCGGGATTTAAATACACAAATCCATAGGGATTTCTTTTATTAATTTGGAAAACACTTAATGAAATTCCAAGATTGTCTTTTAATAAATTCAATTTTGTTCCAACTTCTGTTTGACTACTTAAGGTTGCAGGAGGAGTTGAGAACTCTAAATAATTTTGCGCAAAAATATCAGGTGAATTAATTTCATACCCCTCCGAATAGGATCCATACAATGAAACATTTCGTTTGGGTTTGTAAACCAATCCAATTCTTGGACTAATTACATTTATCTTAACGATATCATCGGTATAACCTTCGTAGGCAGTTCCAATAAGTTCTTCTTGAAAATAGTGATTGCCTTGTTTTGTTTGTCCTGCTCTTACTCCCAAAAGCAAATGTAATTTCTCATTGAAAAACATAATTTGGTCTTGGAAATAAAAACCTGATCGTTGAATTTGAGATTCAAATGGCAGATAAGGCGAATCAAGTGGACTTATAGTTGTGGAGTTACTTGAATTTGGGTTGTTGATATTGGTTGTGTCGAAAGGCGACAAATATCCTTCATTGGTATATCTGTAATTCGTTGCTTGAAATTCAACGCCAACCAACAAATTGTGTTTAATAGATCCAGTATACACGGATCCATAAGCATCAAAAGAGGAAGAATAATTATTTAGCTTTTGATAATATCCGTATTCATTTCGGGTTAAATTCCCGAGAGAATCTGGTTGTTCAGGCCAAATTCCAAATGGTCGATTCATTGTATTTCCGGCAAAACCAACTGCCCGAAATCTCCAATTTTTGGACAATTGATAAGTCAGTGTCGCAAAATAGCTTTGGTCGTTAAACTTGTACTTGTGTGAAGTTTCACTTAGGTAAAGCGATGGATCTAGGGTATTTAATCCAGCAATTGTTCCATCTGGAGAAACCAATCCTGGATCATCTGTAGAAGTGGCTTTCTTAAATACTGCCTCTAAATTCAACGATAGTTTTGAATTGATATCCCACGCAATAGTTGGAGCCAAAACAAATCTGTCGTAGGTTACATTTTTTCTGAAACTATTTGATTTTTCGTAGGATGTATTGAAGCGATATCGTAAGTTTTTGTTTTTAGTAATTGGTCCTGAAATATCCAATGCAGGTCGCCATAAGTTCCATTGCCCTAATTTTAAATCAAAATCAACGGTGAAATCGGCCAATGGTTTCTTAGTTACAAAATTCATTATTCCTCCGGGAGCAACATCTCCAAATAAAATGGAAGTAGGGCCTTTTAAAAACTCTACCTGCTCGATATTGTCTGAATAATTATTTCCTAAATTCCAAATCAACATGCCGTTCCACCTATAATTTTGAGAATTAGAAAGATCAAATCCACGGGCATTAAAAAATTGATAAGAACCAGCACCACTATAATTTCCATTAAAGTTCACTCCACTCATATTTCTAACAATCGTGGTTAAATCGAAAGCACCTTGCTGATCAATTGTTTTTTGACCTAAAACAACTATGGCCTGCGGAACATCTTGTAATTCCATAATTGTTCGTGTTGCCGTAGCACTTTTTACCTTAACACCAGTAATTTCTAATGTTCCAAGTTCATTATTCTTTTCATCCAAGACAATTTTGATTTCTGCATTTTTACTTTCACTAATTGCAATTGCCAATTTATTTTCCTTGTATCCAATGTATTTTGACAACAATTGATAATTGCCAATCGGAGCTTTTAAAATAAAATTTCCTTGATCATTTGTAACTGTTCCAAAGGTTGTTCCTTCCAACAAAACCAAAACATACGATAAAGGCAATCCATTTTTATCATGAACACTGCCAGTTATAGTTCCTTTTTGATTTTGTGCATGTGAAATAAGAAAACAAAAGGAAAATAAAAGAGTAAAAATAATAGCGCGCATAGTGAGAATTTAAGTTGTTTTTAGTTCAAAATTCGAATTGATTTTTTATCGAGCGAGGTAAATCCATCATCCGATAATAAATGGATTTGATATTCCCCTGGTGTTAAAGGCCAATAATCTCCCTTAGACAAGCTGTCTAGCGAAAGACTTCCACTTACTTCACCCATTGTGTATTTATAAATTAAATAATGACTTTGTTGATGGGTTAAGCCATAATCGGACGATGTATTAGCCGATTTAGGATAAACTGCTATCCAGTCGAATCTATCTCCAGGACTATTTTGCCAAGTAACTTTTATTGGTTCATTTACTTGAAATTCATTTTTACTAACTAAAAGCTTCGGCTGAAATTTTACAGCTTCAAACCTCCAAAAGTCACTCCGAGAAATAATTGAATCTTTGTAAAGTAATTGAGCTTGAATTTTTCTAACACAATGCTCAGGAATCTTTGCATAGATTATGCCCTTGTTTGAGGAAACATTGTTCATTGAAAAAATGTTATTGCCAGAGCTATCTATTAATACAATTTTCAATGAATCTTTAAATTCACTTTTGTAATGAAGAAGAATTGAATCGCTAAAATTAATTATTCGATTATTTGTTTGAATATAATTTGATATCGGTTTGGACTGCAAAACACAATCTATAATTACGCCTCTATGATCCGAAGGAAAGGGTTTTACAGTAAGATCTACATCTGGTCCATGTAATTCGCCTAAAATCTTTGCGTCAATAATTTGCTTTGCATCACTTGCCCATATGAAATCAATTCTATCATGCGTTTCTCCAAGATTTGTTTTGGGTGAAGGAAATCCTGGAGTCCATGTTAATCCTTGTTTTGTTCTTGGATTTGGAAATACCGCTCTGTAAGTATCTACAAATCCCATTTTCTCTAAAGATATGGAAACGGGCCAATCGACAGCATATTTTACATGTGGTCGAAGTCCAATCAGGCTGGATGTCCAATCTAGATGGGAAGGAGCATTGAAATCACCAGTTAGAATTATTGGGAATCCTTGAGATTGTAATTCTGTGAAATGTTTTTTGTGAATATCTAATTCGTGAAATCGTGTTAAAATTTCATTTTGGTATACACTATCTAATGGCATTCCATCTCTTACCAATTCGGGACCATAGGGATCGGATGGAAGATGAATATTTGAAAATACAAATCCATTTCCGGGTGATGTTTCAACGTAAGTATAAAACCAACCATTTTCGTAAGTTCTAATTAATGGATAGTTAGATAGCACATGAAGCTTGGAATCGAAATAGGGATAATTGAGTGCTTTTGCTAACTTTTCAGTGTTTCCTTCTGCTTCTTGAAGACCCACAATATCTGCATCAGCGAGTTTAATAGCTTCAATTGTTTTCGAAAAATCGACTTCATCACCACCATAAAGAATGTTGAAACTCATAAAGCGCAACGTGTCTATTTTATCGCTGGCTTCCTCAGCTAATTGCACTGGCTTACATGATATTATGAAAAGTCCGATTAAAACAATTGAGCAAAAGCTTCTACCAAATTTGTTTAAACTTTCCATCTTTAAGATTCCTCAAAACTAATTACTCAGGTGGAAACATAACATTATCATTAAGTTAAATAATATCGAGTTAAAAGAGTGCTAATGAATTCAAATAGACAAATCACAATAAATACGATTTTCACACAATCGTATAAAATCCTCAACATTTTTTCAGCTAGATGATTATTTGCAATTGAATAACTACTTTTGCACTCCCCAAGATTAAAATAAATTGCAAAAAATGGATTTCCAACTCAACGAAAATCAAAAAATGATTGCCGAAATGATTCGTGATTTCGGTGATAAACACATTCGTCCAAACATGATGGAATGGGATGAGTCGCAAGAATTCCCGCGTGATATTTTCCGTAAACTCGGTGAATTGGGTTTGATGGGCGTTCTTGTTCCTGTTGAATATGGCGGAGCAGGTTTTACCTATACTGAATATGTAACAGCCATCATCGAATTAAGCAAAATCGATCCTTCCATTGGACTTTCCATGGCGGCTCATAATTCATTGTGTACTGGACATACCATGATGTTTGCCAATGAAGCTCAAAAGCAAAAATATCTTCCCCGATTAGCAAGTGGCGAATGGATAGGCGCTTGGGGTCTAACAGAACCTAACACCGGTTCGGATGCGATGCGTATGAAATGCGTTGCACAACAAGATGGCGATTATTGGGTAATTAACGGAACAAAATGCTGGATTACACATGGTATCAGTGCAGAATTAGCTGTGGTTATTGTGCGCACCGGCGAACTTCTCGATTCACATGGCATGACGGCTTTCCTTATAGAGCGTGGAACACCGGGCTTCATGGCTGGTAAAAAAGAGAATAAATTGGGAATGCGTTGTTCCGAAACAGCCGAAATGATTTTCGATAATTGCCGCGTTCACAAAGATCAGATCTTAGGTAAAGTAGGTGATGGATTTATTCAAGCCATGAAGATTTTAGA
>CAXNNF010000081.1:0-5614 GCA_964203455.1 Bacteroidia bacterium | reverse complement strand
CAACTCGAAATTTTTGTTTTAGATGAAGCCGATCGCATGCTCGACATGGGATTCATTCACGATGTAAAAAAGATTCTTCAAAAGATTCCGGCCAAACGTCAAACTTTGTTTTTCTCGGCTACCATGCCACCTGAAATTCAAAAACTTGCAGACACCATTTTGTCGAATCCGGTAAAAGTGGAAGTGACTCCAGTTTCTTCAACTGCCGAAACCATAGAGCAGCAGGTTTATTTTACTGAGAAAAACGATAAGAAGAACTTGCTCATTCATTTACTAAAAGACAAAAACATCAAATCGGCTTTGGTATTTACACGAACCAAACACGGAGCCGATAAAGTTGTAAAAGATTTGCATAAAGCCGGAGTTTCTGCAGAAGCCATTCACGGAAATAAGGCCCAAAATGCACGTCAGCGAGCACTGAGTAATTTCAAATCGGGAGTAACACGCGTGCTTGTAGCAACCGATATTGCTGCGCGTGGAATTGATGTGGACAACCTTTCGCATGTAATCAATTACGAAATCCCCAATATCCCCGAAACCTATGTTCACCGAATTGGAAGAACGGGTAGGGCAGGAGCAAGTGGAATTGCGTTTTCGTTTTGCGACGAAGAAGAGAAAGAATACATGCGCGATATTCAGAAGCTGATTGATAAGGTTATCCCAGTTGTTGAAAAACATCCTTGGCCTTTAAGTTCAGGTTCGTTTGTGCCTATGCAAGGTCCACGGAATACTGCCGCCAAAGCCAAGAAAAAGCCACAACCGCAACGACCACCTCGAGCCGATAGAGAAAAATCAGCTTCTCAACTAGCTGGATCAGCCGGAGTAGGGGCAGAAGTTCGAACCCGAAATCGTTGGAGAGGTCATAGACGTCCTAGAACAACCTAGTTTAGAAGCCAAAAACAACGCAAATTTCTTGAATGTTTTTGGCTTCTTCATATTGTTTTGTTTTGATAATCAAACATAAAGAACGCATATGCGAAATGCCACAACGCAAATTCAAACTTTTATGCTTTACATTTGTTTAGTTTTAATAAATCGTTTGAATCATTTTTACAAAACAGTTCACATTGAACAACCGTTAATATGTCAGCTCCAAAATTTATAACAAACTCTAATTCATTTCATGCGGAGTTAAAAACCCGGATTACCGAATACTTCAAGGAAGCTGAAACCGCAAGTACTGGGAATTTCAAACTTTTCCTAAAAGCAATTATTCTCGTAGTGAGTTTTTTAGCAGTTTACACTCATCTAGTTTTTTATACGCCTGTTTGGTATTTTGCGTTGGTTGAAAGCATCATTTTAGGTGGATTAACAGCATCCATCGGATTTAACATCATGCATGATGGAGCTCACGGAAGTTTCAGCAAATACCCTTGGATTAATAAACTGGCCGGACTCTCCTTGAATTTTTTGGGAGCCAATGTATTTATGTGGAACACCAAACACAATGTTATTCATCATGCATATACCAATATTGATGGGATTGATGATGATATCGATGCACGTCCATTTTTACGTTTATGTGATTCGCAGAAATTCCTAAGAATGCATAAGTACCAGCATATTTATTTCTGGTTTGCTTACTCACTTCTATACATATATTGGATTTTCTTCACCGATTATAAGAAGTATTTTACACGCATGGTTGGTTCTTTGCCTTTAAAAAAGATGAACACTTCCGATCATATTAGCTTTTGGGCTTTCAAAGTCATCCATTTTTGCACATTTGTAATTGTACCCATTTACTTCGTTGGATTTACACCTTGGCTAATTGGTTTTCTTGTATACGGAATGTTTGCTGGTGTTGTATTGAGCATCGTTTTTCAGTTGGCACATACAGTCGAAGAAGCTCATTTTCCTCTACCTGTTGCCAATAAAATTGAAGACGAATGGGCAATTCATCAGCTTAAAACAACTGCCAATTTTGCAACACGCAATAAGGTAATTTCTTGGTTAGTTGGAGGATTGAATTTCCAAATTGAACATCACCTTTTCCCGAAAATCTCTCACGTGCATTATCCAGCAATTAGCAAGATCATTAAAAGTACCTGCGAAGAATTTGGAGTAATTTATATTGAACACCGTAAAATGCGTGATGCAATTGCCTCTCACATTAATCATCTCCGCACACTTGGACAACTAAGTCCTTCTCAAGCATAAATATTTTGAATAGTTCTTTTGCTCTTTCAAAATCGCTTTAATTTATTTCCTATTTGATAATGATCTGACTCGTTTCGAGATTGATTCAAACCATCAAATAGCACTAAACAAAAAAGGATGCACATTTAACATGTGCATCCTTTTTTGTTTCTAATTGAATAACTTAGAATCTTAAGTTCACTCCAATACTTGGTAAAATCGGTAATTGATTGATTCGTTCAAATTTTACACGATCGAAGTAAAAGACATTGTCGCGATTGTATGAATTTGTAACACCCGCAGTAAGTTCGAGTGTCGTGTTTTCGCCCAATTCAATGTTGTGTTTCAAGTTAACATCCAAACGATGATATGCAGGCAAACGGCCTTGATTCAACTGCGCGAAAGTTGATCCAAGCGTCCCATTGGTTGTTGTGTAATTGCCATTTAGGTTACCTGTTAACGTATTGTTTTCATAGAAACCTTGGGTTTGTGTGAATGGGAATCCAGAACCGAAGTTCCAACGTGCGCTAAATGACCAATTTAAACTTTTACCAAATTCATACGATGCAAGTAAATTAACATTGTGACGACGATCCCAAACCGGACTGTAATCGATTAGTTCGTCTTCGCGGGTAACTTTCATCAAGGAATAAACCGCCCAGATATAGAAGCGCTTGAAGTCGTATTTCAAGGTCATATCAACCCCTTTGGAAACCCCTTTTTCAAGAATGAAATCTTTCTTAAGTACATCTGGTTGGGCTTCGTTTTCCGAATTATCGTCGTACAATTTATTTCGGTTGATATTAGTAAGTTGGTTGAAGTTGAAATAGTATGCTTCCACATTCCATTTCAGATGTTTCCCTAAATTACTTTCAAATCCAAAGATTGCATGTTGGGCTTTTTGCAATTTGCTCTTTCGTTCAGTGCCTTTAAATTCAGTAGGTGCATTTTCAGGCGCCGTTAAAAAGCCATAAAATAAATTCACAACATCACGATCCGAAACTCCTGCAATTAGATTTTGGCTATACAAACCGCTGGCAAATTTCAATCGGAAATTATCACTCACATTAAACTTTAAACCCAAACGTGGTTCGGGTGAGGCTTCTCCAAGAGATGCATAATAGTGCATACGGAAGCTCGGTTCGGCAACCAATTTCCCAACGGTGAAGTGGTACTTCGCATACAATGCCAATTCTGTATTGTTTTCGTTCTGCTCAATTTTTCTATTTACTTCATTGAAAAAGGTGAACGCGGTGTTTAATCCAATTGCTTCAACACCCCAGAGAAAATCATTTTTTCCAATAAAGTACTTGAAGTTCAAGGCCAAGTTAAATCCACTTATTTCACTGCTTCTAGATGGCTTACTTGCTTCGTCGAGGTTAATTTTATAGTCAGTATAACTAAAAACCCCATCCATTAGAAATGTACTGTTACTTGGTACCAAAACGAAATTTGCACCAGCACCAAAGGTATTCCAGTTCAACTTTTGCAAACTTTTATATTGAACCTGATCGCTGAAATTAAATCCAGTCAAATTGAGCTTACTTCCGTTGTCACCGTTAAAAGAAATTTTCCCATAAATATCAGTGAAATTGAAAGGTAAACCTGCTGTATCCACATAGGGATAAAATATCTTGGAACTTTCTTTCAAATAGGAAGAACGTGCACTGAAAATAAACGATGTGGAACTTGCCTTACCTTCTTTTTGTTTACTCAAAGGGCCTTCCATTTGCAATTTAGCAACGAAAGGACTTGCAGAAACCTTTCCTCCAAAACGTTTCTTATTTCCATCCTTGCTGGTGATTTTCATGATTGACGAAACCCGTCCTCCATTTTCAGCACTGAAACCACCCGTATAAACATCGGCATTTCGAATGATATCCGTATCGAACACCGAAAACAAACCAATCGAGTGAAATGGATTGTAAATAATCATCCCATCGAGTAACACTTTATTTTGAATAGGCGAACCTCCACGAATGTATAATTGTCCACCTTGGTCACCGGTAAAAGTTACACCCGGAAGAACTTGCAAGTACTGAGCAATATCGGGTTCAGCCCCAATCGTTGGAAGCTTGTTCATCTCTTTTGGCGTAATGGTGGTTAAGCCAACCCCAATTCGATTCTGCTCTTCTTCTTTCTCTCCACTTACTTCAAACTCTTTAATGTCAACCGCTTTGGTTTGAACATAAATATTTTGTGTGAGTAATTGCCCCGCTTTAACCGAAATGGAAAGGGATGTTTTTTCGAATCCAACAGAAGAAAAACTCAACTTGTAAGAACCAGCCGGAACTTTCGTAATTGAAAAGAAACCATTCACATCGGTTTGCGATGCGAAGTTGGTGCCTTCTAAAAATACATTGGTGAAAATAACGGGTTCGCCATTTTTCTTATTGAAAACAGTACCTCGAATGGTAGCATTTTGCGCAATGATGAAAGATGAGATAAGGCAAAAAAGAAATGTAGGAAAGAAACGTATAGACATAAAATATTTACGTGATGGGCGGCCAAAGATAATGGGAATCTTTGCATTCTAATAGAAACAATTATGCTGTTTTATCGGAATTCTAAACAGTTGATTGTAATTCTGAATGGATTTAAACCAAACTCCTATATTTTATCAATAAAATCAGGCATGCTTTGGAGCATTTCTATCTTTTCTGCTTGAAAATTTATATGGGCAGCTAGTAATCGGATGCCATTTGTTACGACCAAAAAAGGAACGCGCATGGTTAAATTATACCGAGCCGCTTGATCGAAAACCGCTTGGGTGATTTCAACTTCGGCTGCTTTGCATTCTACAATCATCCAAGGTGTTAAGTCAGAGGCATAAACAACAATATCGGCACGTTTGGAGAGGTTGTTAAGTTTCAATGAAACTTCTACGCCAAGCAAATTTTTGGGGTAGAGTAGATGTACATTTAAATAATTCAGCATGTGTTGTCTCACCCATTCTTCGGGTGTTAACGCTACAAATTTGTTTCGAAATGCGTCGAAAATTTGCGTTCTTTGTGAAGCTACCTTCCTAGTTACTGGATGAATTGGCGGCAACTGCAGATGTTTTATATTTAATAAGTCCTGATCCATGAAAAGTAAAGAAGAAATCGTGAATAATTGGTTGCCTCGGTATACGGGCATGCAACTTCAAGACTTTGGCAAATATATCCTGCTTACTAATTTTTCCAACTATGTGGAGAAATTTGCTGCAGTTACGGGTGCTCAAATTGTCGGACAAGATCGACCAATGCCTTGTGCAACAGCCAATGGAATTACTATGATCAACTTCAGCATGGGTAGTCCCAATGCAGCAATTATCATGGATTTACTATCTGCTATTCAACCCAAAGCATGTTTGTTTTTGGGAAAATGTGGAGGATTGAAAAAGAAAAATAAAGTAGGCGATTTGATTTTACCCATTGCAGCTATTCGTGGCGAAGGAACATCGAACGATTATTTTCCTGCCGAAGTTCCTGCA
>CAXNNF010000080.1:0-5624 GCA_964203455.1 Bacteroidia bacterium | reverse complement strand
ACATTCATATGTCCTGGCATACGACCAGCAACAGGATGAATGGCGTATTTCACTTCTACACCGCGAGATTCTAGTATCAATTCAATTTCGTGGATGATATGTTGGGCTTGAGCTACAGCCAAACCATATCCCGGACCGATTATGACTTTCTTGGAATAATTCATCAACACTGCTAAATCTGCAACCTGAATGTCTTTCACTGTTCCTCCTTCTGCAGAAGTTCCACCAACAGCGGAACTTCCTCCAAAAGCACCAAAGATAACGCTACTTAAGGAGCGATTCATGGCTTTACACATAATAACTGTTAAAAGTGTTCCTGCCGACCCAACCAAAATCCCTCCGGTTAGCATGGCTTTGTTGCCATATAAAAATCCACCAAATGCTGCAGCTAAACCAGTAAACGAATTGAGTAATGAAATTACCACAGGCATATCGGCTCCACCAATGGGAACCACAAACAAAATTCCATAAAGCAGCGACAGCGCAAGCAAACTATACATGTAACTTGGCGTATTCAATGCAGGATTAATAACCATCATAACTCCCAAACCAAGGGTGATGATCATAATTACAGTATTTACTATATTATACGACGGAATGCGCACTGCTTTATTGAGTGTCCCATTGAGTTTCAGAAATGCAAGCATACTTCCTGAAAATGAAACAGAACCAATAATCAGCCCTGCCAAAACAGGAACTAACGTCGAAGTTTGTTCACTTAAATGTGGATATTCAATAAGCGAAATCAAAGCTGCACATGCTCCACCCATTCCATTAAACAAGGAAACCAATTCTGGCATCTTGGTCATCGCAACTTTGCGGGCAGCAACCCAACCAGCTAGTGTTCCAATTAAAATTGACAATCCTATTAAAGCATAAATAAGCATGGGAACTTGACCATCGTGAAGAAAAATAGTTCCTAAAATGGCAGCGGTCATACCACCAGCCCCAATTAAATTTCCTTTGCGTGCTGTTTTGGGATTCCCCATCATCTTCAAACCAATGACAAATGTCAACGAGGCAATCAGATAGCATATTTCGAGTAATGATACGTTCATGGCTTAAATCCCTTTTACTTTTTCTTAAACATTTCAAGCATGCGGTCGGTAACCACAAATCCTCCTACAACATTAAGCGTTCCGAGCAAAACTGCTAGAAACCCTAAAGTCAACATGATATAATCGTCTGCTTTCAAATTCAACATAACGTGAATGGCTCCAACAATTACAACCCCGTGAATGGCATTCGCTCCAGACATAAGTGGAGTATGTAAAACCGTTGGTACGTGACCAATTACTTCAACCCCAACAAAAATGGAGAGTACAATGAAGTAAATCATGTCGATATTTTGTTGAATAAATGCGAAAATCGTTTCCATAATTACTATTAAAAATTCTGTTAGATAAATTACTTAATCAATGAGGAATGTACAACTTTACCTTGATGAACGATGAGCGATCCCTTGGTAATTTCCTCATCCATTTCCCAAAGAAATGTTTCTTTATTAGCTAAATGCAGTAATAAAGTACTGATATTTTTGGCGTACAACTGACTTGCATTTAAGGGAAGTAATGAGGGGAGATTCGATTCCCCGATAATGGTTACACCATGTTTTACGACGGTTGCATTCAATTCGCTGATTGCACAATTTCCGCCTTGTTCAACGGCCATATCAACTATAACAGAACCCAATCGCATCGCTTTAACCATCTCTTCGGTAATTAGCATAGGTGCTTTTTTACCTGGAATAAGAGCTGTTGTGATAACAATGTCGGCATCGGCAACATGCTTTGATATGAGTGCTTGTTGTTTTTTAAGGAAATCTTCCGAAACTTCTTTCACATAGCCGCCTTCTGTTTTCATAGAATCATCGCCTTTCAGCTCGATGAACGTACCACCCAAACTTTGCACTTGCTCTTTGGTTTCAGGACGAATATCACTCACTTCCACAATGGCTCCAAGTCGTTTGGCTGTAGCTATAGCTTGCAATCCGGCAACTCCCGCACCCATTATCACTACTTTTGTAGGCTTCACAGTTCCTGCTGCTGTCATCAACATAGGAAAAATTTTACCCAGAGCGTTGGCGGCCAACATTACAGTTTTGTATCCTGCAAGATTACTTTGCGAACTTAATGCGTCCATTTTTTGTGCACGTGAAATTCGGGGAACAGCATCCATCGAAAAAGCACTAATTCCTGCACCTTCAATAGCAGCAATTGTTTCGGGTGATGCTGATGCAAAAAGAAAGCTGATAAGCACAGCACCCGATTTCATTTTAGCAACGGAAGTTAACTCGGGAGCATTTACTGCTAACACCACATCTGCTAGACTAAAAACCGATTGCAGATCAAGTAATGTGGCGCCAACAGACTCATACATCGTGTCTGCAAAATAAGAGCTCTCCCCTGCTCCACGTTCTACATGTATGGTAAATCCTTTTCCAACAAGTTCTTTCACCACATCGGGTGTTAACGAAACCCGATTTTCTCGGGCTTTTGTCTCTTTAGGTACAGCAATGATCACAGTAGTTGTTTTTTGGCAAATATAGATAGAACTAACAGCACGTTTGTATTTTAAAATTAGATGAAGCAATTTTTTATTAACCGATTAAACAATTCCATTGTAGGTGAGTTTATGTGCTGATAAATTAAAAGTAATTTTATTTCATATCAATAAATCGGGTATGTTTTCATTGATGCTTATGTAACTTTGTCACCGAAATAAATTACTCATTAATAAGCTTCCAAAAAAATTATTTACGCTCATGCAACCTGACGAAACGCGAACAACCTTGGTGATTGGAGCAAGTGAAAACCCTGAACGGTATGCATATAAAGCAAGTACAAAATTACAGGAACATGGCTTCAAGTTGGTAGCGTTTGGATTAAAACCCGGATCTATCGGAAATGTTCCAATTCAAACAAATTTTCCTATCGGAACTGAAATTGATACGGTGACTTTGTACGTTGGACCTGAGCGCCAAGCTGCTCTTATCCCAGAAATCATTGCACTAAAACCGCGTCGTATTATCTTCAATCCGGGAACTGAAAATCCCGATTTTATAAAGCTCGCCCAAGATGCAGGTATCGAAACAGAGATTGCATGCACATTGGTTTTATTAGCAACAGATAGTTATCTTTAATGAGCCGTGCCATTCCATATTCTCACTCAATTTTGAAAAGTAATTACACAATAATGCGGCTATTTTGGTTTGGAATTACGTTCTTTTTTGCATCATCCGTTATATTAAATGCTCAAAGTAATTTCACCTTAAGTGGCTATGTGAAAGATGCTTCCACCGGCGAATATTTACCAGGAGCAAACGTATTTATTAAAGAAATTTTAAAAGGAACATCCACTAATTCTTATGGATTTTATTCGATAACCGTTCCAAATGGGAATTACACCTTGGGCGTTTCGTTTATGGGGTATTCCGAATATTCTTCTGCAGTTAATCTAAACAAAGACCAGCGAGTAAACATTACCATTTCGCCAAAAGCCATTGAATCCAAGGAATTTGAAGTCACCGAAAAGCGCATCGAGAACAATATCAAAAGTACTGATATGGGTCGCGTTGAACTCTCCGTTGAAAACATGAAAAGATTACCTGCATTTTTTGGGGAAGTTGATTTGATAAAAATTGTGCAGCTAATTCCAGGTGTTAAAAATGCGGGTGAAGGAAACACCGGTTTGTACATAAGAGGCGGCGGACCCGATCAAAATTTGGTTTTACTTGATGAAGCTGTTGTTTACAATGCGGCACATTTACTTGGTTTTTTTTCGGTGTTTAATTCCGATGCTGTAAAAACAGTTGACCTTCATAAGGGCGGAATGCCTGCTCAATTTGGAGGTAGATTGGCTTCCGTTTTAGACATTGGCATGAAGGAAGGAAACAATCAGAAATATAAAGTTGATGGCGGCATAGGTTTAATTGCATCGCGATTAACGGTTCAAGGTCCAATCAAAAAAGATACTGCATCCTTTATTGTCTCTGCGCGAAGAACGTATATTGATGTTGTAACAAAGCCATTTATTAAATCGACCTCTCCTACCAAAGGTTCGGGCTATTATTTCTACGACTTAAACACCAAAATAAATTACCGATTAAGCGATAAAGACCGTCTGTTTATTTCGGGTTATTTTGGTCGGGATGTGTTTACTTTCAAAAGCACCAAAAGTAATTTCGACATCAAAATCCCTTGGGGAAATGCAACATTATCTGCACGTTGGAATCACTTATTCAGCAATAAATTATTTTTAAATACCTCAGCTATTTTCTCCGATTATCAGTTCGAATCGAATATTGCACAAACTGCTTTTAGTTTTAAAATTGGCTCTGGCATTCGCGATTACAATGGAAAAATGGATTTTACTTGGTATCCAACCATTCGACATACTGTGAAATTTGGTGCAAATTATATTTTCCACAAATTCTCTCCAAACAATGCAAGTGGTGAAATTGCAGGACAAGAATTAGATTTTGGACCTAAAATTAGTTTGTACGCCCATGAAGCTGCATTGTACCTTGGCGATGATTTTGACATTACTGAGAAACTAAGAATTCACGGTGGATTAAGAGCTTCATGGTTTGCTCAAGTGGGTCCATACACCCAATACATCAAAAATGAGTTGAACCAAAAAACGGATTCCATTACCTATTCACAGGGCGATTTGATTAAACAATATCCGAATGTTGAGCCACGATTGATGTTGCGCTACACACTCAACAAAAACTCTTCAATCAAAGCATCATTCACCCAAAATTATCAGTACATCCACATCACATCCTTAGCAAACCAAAGTTTACCAACCGACCTCTGGTTTCCTTCTACAGGAAAGGTTAAACCACAATTTGGCACGCAGTATTCTTTGGGTTATTACCATAATTTCAAAGAAAATACCTGGGAAACTTCGGTTGAAGCGTATTATAAAACCATGCAAAATCAGATTGAATTTAAAGACGGGACCTTGCCATCGAGCTCCGTCAACGACAATCTCGATAACTACCTCACCTTTGGAAAAGGACAAGCATATGGTGCTGAATTCTTTCTGAAGAAAGCGTTAGGAAAAACATCCGGTTGGATTGGGTACACATTATCTTGGACAACCCGAACATTTCCCGAATTGAACAATGGTAAAACATACTTTGCACGTTATGATCGACGTCATGATTTTTCGTTTGTCTTAACACACGAGTTCAGTAAAAAATGGACCATCGGCGCAGTATTCGTTTATGCATCTGGTAATTTACTTTGGCTACCTACAAGTATCTATTTTATGGAAGGGCAATCCGTTGTTAACTATGGTGAACGGAACAATTACCGAATGCCAGCTTACCACCGTCTCGATCTTTCGGCAACCTATACTCCAAATAAAGAACGCAAACTTCACTCCAGCTGGAACTTCTCTATTTACAATGTGTACAGTCGATTAAACCCCTATTTCATTTACATAGAAACATCCGGAAGTCCGCTAACTGGCGATTTAAAAAACACGGCGAAAAAAGTTTCCTTGTTCCCAATCATTCCTACTGTTACTTATAATTTCAATTTCTAATGAATAAGCTCGTTTATATGTGCGTAATTATTTTTGCAGTAGGAATGATGCAAGCATGCGAACGTGAA
>CAXNNF010000079.1:0-5643 GCA_964203455.1 Bacteroidia bacterium | reverse complement strand
ACCTTTAAATGATCATTGCCTTTGCTAGCAATCTGAGGTAAATGCGTGATGGCTAGCACTTGCATCTCATCGCCCATTTCTTTTAAAATATCTCCCATACTATCGGCGACTGCTCCCGAAACTCCGGTATCAATTTCATCAAAAATAATGGTTGGTAAAGAAACCGAACCGGCAAGAATCTTTTTCAAACTCAACATCAAACGCGATAACTCTCCGCCACTTGCAACCTTACTCAACTCTTGTGGAGAAGATCCTGCATTTGCAGAAAATAAAACAGTGACTTTATCTAAGCCATTGTAATCGGGTTGCTCCCTCCTATTCAATTCAATGCTTAATGTGGTTTTTGGCATCCCCAAACGATCCAACAAACGGGTGCTTTCTTTAACCAATTTAGGAATGACTGAATTTCTTGAACTTGAAAGTGACTCTGCCTTTTGAATTACGTCCTGATAAATTCCATCAAGTTCTTTATCTAATCGCTCCAAGTCTTGTCCAACAGAAGTCGCCTGATTAATACGTTCTTCAAATTGCTGTTTCAAATTGATTAATTCATCGCTCGAAGAAACACGGTGTTTATTCAACAAATGATTGAGTAAATCGAGTCGAGTACGAATGATTTCCAGAAGCTTGGGATCTGCATCGAGCTTATCTGCAAGATTTTCTGTCTCAACAATCACATCGCGAAGTTCAATGTGAATCGATTGAATGCGTTCTTGAATAGAACTTAAGTTGTTTGAATAACGAGCTGCTTGTTGAAAAGATTGCATCGCTTGCTTCATTCCAGCATTCACACTCTGATTCTCACCATCCAATAGATGTAGTGCTTGAGTCAATAGTATTTTAATTTCTTCAGCATGACTCAAAATCGAAAATTCAGCTTCGAGTTCGACAAATTCGTTTGGACGAATGGCAGCTTGTTCTAGTTCATCGAATTGAAATTGAAGAAAATCGAGTTCCGATCGAAGTTTAATTTCTTCCAAGCGAAGATCCTCCAATTCCTTTTTCTTCTTTTTCCACAATGCAAATAACTCCCTATAAATTTGAAGCAATGCGGAGTTTGAAGCAGGTCCATCGAGTAATTGAAGCTGAAACACTGAACTGTTCAACAGTAAGGTATCGTGTTGCGAATGAATATCGATTAATCGAGCGCCAATTTCTTTGAGCTGATTGAGATTTACGGGTGTGTCGTTTATAAATGCTCGCGATTTTCCAGCAGGATTAATTTCCCGACGGAGAATACAGATGGGCTCCATATCCAAATCATGACTTTTGAAAAAGTCGTTCAATTTATACTTTTCAATATGCAGTTGTGCTTCTACGATGCATTTTTTACTTGGGTCGCGCAGCACTGATGGATCAGCTCTATCACCCAATAATAATCCCAATGCGCCCAATAGAATGGATTTCCCTGCGCCAGTTTCTCCAGTTATAATCGTTAAATCGGAACGTACATCAATACTCAGTTCCTGGATTAGCGCATAATTTTGAATAGAAAGGCGTTGAAGCATTTTACAAATTTAATAGACCAAGCATTCGGAATCGCTAAAAAAAAACTGAATTGCTCACAGCACTATTAACAAGAATGTTCATATTGCTTCTGTATATTCGCTTCATGCTTCCATTGAAAGAGCTCATTGCTCAAGGAGAAAGTCAAACACTTGAGTTTAAATTTGAATTAAACTCCGCAAGACGTATTGCTGCTACCATTTCCGCTTTTGCAAATGCCGATGGAGGAACATTATTGATTGGTGTAAAAGACAATGGTGTTTTAGCCGGTATTCGCATCGATGAGGAGATTTATATGTTGGAAGCAGCGGCATCGATGTATTGCTTTCCTCCTGTTGAATTAAAAACCCGTCGCTGGGATGTTGATGGTAAGTTAATATTGGAAGCAACGATTTCTCCTTCGCTTGAAAAACCTGTAAAAGCGGAAACAGAACCAGGAAACAGTAAAGCTTGGTTACGTTATGGTGCTTCCAATCGCTTGGCTTCTCCAGTTCATATTGAATTATGGAAAATGGATAAAACTCGGAAAGAACCACCGGCTCATTTTTCGGAGAAAGAACAACGCGTGCTTATCGCTTTACAAGAAAAAAAATGGCTCAACTTAAATCAGGCTTCTAAAATTAGTAAGCTTCCTCGATTTACTACTGCTCGAACATTAGCTCAATTTTTACGATGGAATATTATTGATTGTGAAACCGATCAAGCAGGCGGTTTTATATTTGTGTTGAAAGTCGATCCTTTTTAATAAAACGATTAATCTAGGAGCAAAACTCCTGCCTTGTATTTATTAGTTGTCATGCTAACTAACCAAATTGATCTATCACTAATTTGTGAGGAATAACTGGGAACAAAGAATAATCGCTGACGTTTTTCAGATGAAACTTGCCTCCGACTGAATTGCCCATCACCGGTAATTCGGGCATATACAGGAACCGAGCGACGTACATTATTCATTACACGGGCGTTGTTCTGATTTTTTTCAATGAGATTTTTGGGATTATCGTTAAAGATAAAATGAAGGTTATCACCATCAAAAGCAAAAGAATACGAAGAATAAAATCCACCATCGTTCGAGCTTTCTTGGTATTTTGGAATATCGGCTGTCCAAATCATATTGCCTAAACTGTCTAATTTCACAACAATGATGTTGTTGTAATAATAATAGTAATTACAATTGTACATACCAGTTCTAAAATCCTGAAAGCAAACTTGATCAACAAGGTATTGTTCAGCTATAAGTCCGAGAGAACCGTCTCGAAAACGCACAAAATGATCTAGTTTAAAATCTGATAATTCCAGTTTCCCTTTCACTTTTGCACTTTCCATAAAACTTGCAGCAAAACTTTTATCGAATGCCGAAAGCGTTTTATTCAGGACTTCCTTCTTATTGCGATCAATTTCCATATAAAACGTGCCAGCTGCTTGACCAATACCGCGTTCAGAATAAAAACCACTGCACACTACACGATTGTTTTCATCAAACAACATATCAATATCTGAAATGTAGTTAGTACCCAAATTGATATCATAATCTTCAACGAGGGTTGAATCGCTTGCAAAAGTTACTAAACTGTAACGATAACGAGGGCCTGCTTTACGATCGATATCCTCTTTTTCGAAACGCACTTTCACCAAAATATACACACGACCTTGAGGATCAACAAGGGTTCTATGAATTTCAAAATTCCGATTGGTATAGGGAAATTCAATGCTTCTATTCCAAATAACATCCAAATCTTTATTAAACAGTTGAAATTCCATTTTTTCGTTCGCATACTTATCAAACTTTTCAGAATAAAAAGCGAGCATAGAACTACTATCGCTCGATTGCACAAATTTTAATGCATCCAATTGGCTCTTACGAGTAGCTGGAAAATCTGCTATTTTGGATTCCTTACCAATGGCTTCACCCTCTAAATTGTATTTACGGACGTACAATTCAATCTTGTCTTTATCACTATTAAAATAGGATGCAAATAAAACGGGGTAATCCCCTATTCGCTCTAGTACAGCGTATTCGAGCGTCTTACTTCCTTTGGATGTTTCAAGTTTAATTTCTTTGTTGAATTGTGGCAAAAGGGTAAAATTATCGAAACGTTGAATGAATGTTTTTCCAGACGAAAACAACTTACTTCGTGTTCGCGCTTGCATCAAAACACCTTCAGGCCAATTGCCAATAACTTTAAATGAAGTTGAACTCGATGGTTTAAAAATTTCGGAACCCCATTGAATGCCTTTTTGTGCTGAAAGCGAAATACTTACACTGATTAAAAGAATAAAGATGCCGAGTTGAATTTTGCTGAATTTCATTGGATTAAAGGTATAAAAATCGAACTACGATTCATGTTTTTATCTTGATTTCCCTCGATTAATATTTATATAAAAGTGTTCACGCACGTTTGTTAATAGATAAAACAAACAAATTATCTAGCCAATACCTGAGTAGCTATTTTTACGTTTTTGATATTAGATTTCCCCAGTATGAAACGTATATTATTCATTCTTCTTATCTCCATGCTATCCATTGCAGCTGTTTGGTCTGCTTTATATCATCAACAAAAAAGCACTGAGATAGTTCCTCCTCCATTCGAAGGAAAAAATAAAGCTTGGGTGGATAGTGTCATGAAAAAACTCACGCCAGATCAACGAATTGGACAACTTTTTATGGTTGCGGCGTATTCCAATAAACCCAAAGAGCATCAGGATGAAATAGCAAAATTGATAAAAGGAAGTCATGTTGGCGGGTTGATTTTCATGCAGGGTGGTCCTGCTCGTCAAGCTAGATTGTGTAATTATTATCAGCAATTATCGAATGTTCCTTTAATGATTTCGATTGATGGAGAATGGGGACTTTCCATGCGTTTGGATTCAACCCAAGCATTTCCCAAACAAATGACCTTAGGTGCCATTCAAAACGACACGCTAATTTATTTAATGGGGAAAGAAATTGCGCGTCAATGCACGAGAATGGGCATTCAAGTGAATTTTGCTCCGGTGGTTGATGTCAATAACAATGCATCCAATCCCGTTATCAATATGCGATCGTTTGGTGAAAATAAATACAATGTTGCACGAAAAGCAATTGCCTATATGCAGGGCATGCAGGATGCTGGAGTTTTATCGAATGCAAAGCACTTTCCTGGACATGGCGACACGGATGTTGATTCTCACAAAGCATTACCAACAATCAATCATTCTCGCACTCGTCTCGATTCTTTGGAATTATATCCTTTCCGTGAACTCATTCGCAATGGTTTAGGTAGTGTTATGGTTGCACATTTATTTGTTCCTGCACTTGATTCTACGAAAGCATTACCCACTACATTGTCGTATCCCGTTGTTTCCACTTTATTGAAAAAAGAAATGGGATTTCGTGGATTGGTATTTACGGATGCATTGAATATGAAAGGAATCAGTACGCACGATCAACCAGGATTTGTGGATGTAAAAGCGCTTTTAGCAGGTAACGATGTGTTGTTATTTGCCGAAGATGTTCCCGTTGCCATTCAACAAATAAAAAAAGCCATTGAAGAGAAGAAAATTACGCAAGTGGAAATTGATCTACGTTGTCGAAAAATTCTAGAAGCCAAAGCATGGTTAGGTTTAAAGAATACACACAAAATCTCCATCAAAAATTTGTATGCCGATTTACATTCAAATGCATCCGAATTGCTTCGTCGTGAGTTGACCGAAGCTTCTTTGACGGTTCTTGAAAACAAACAAATCTTGCCATTAAACAACCTCGAAACTTTGAAAATTGCTTCATTGAGCATGGATGACAAATCGAATTCAGTGTTTAATACGACTTTGAATTTATACACCAAGGTGGATGGATTTTCGGTCGAGAAAGAACATCTTCAAAAGCATAAAGCGGAGTTGTTGAATAAATTAAAAGCGTACAATTTAGTCATCATTGGCATTCACAATCCAAAGAATACCATGTCGAAAAGTGCCGGAATGACCAAAGAAATCAGTGAACTCATTGAAAGTCTAAGTAAACATTCGCGGGTGATTGTAAATCTTTTTGCGAACCCATATAGTCTCAGTAAATTGGACAATAATGTTAATCCCGATGGAATCATTGTTTCGTATGAGGACAATCCACTAAGTCAAGAACTTTCGGCTCAATTGATTTTC
>CAXNNF010000078.1:0-5720 GCA_964203455.1 Bacteroidia bacterium | reverse complement strand
GGATTTGCATTTCCTAGATCAGGAATCTGTATCATTTAGTTAGCGTTTTTAAGTTGCGCATTTTGCATTGCGATATCTAATGGCATTACTAATTTATCTTTGCCAAAAATGAAATCTTCCCTCGTATAACTAGCAGGAACTAATTCTTTAGAAATTGTCAAATAAATGGCGTCTTTTGGACAAGCGTCTTCACACAATCCGCAAAAAATACAGCGCAACATATTGATTTCATAAATCGAAGCATATTTTTCCTCCCGATATAAGTGCTTTTCGTCAGGCTTGCGTTCTTCAGCTTTCATCGTGATTGCTTCAGCGGGGCAGGACAAAGCACATAACCCACAAGCAGTACAATTTTCACGACCTAATTCATCTCGTTTCAACATGTGTTGACCACGATAAACGGGACTAAATTCACGTACTTGTTCAGGATATTGAATGGTAGCCTTTTTTCTAAAAAGGTGTTGAATAGTAATCGCAAGCCCTTTGATTATGGCTATAAGATACATTCGTTCAAAAAAAGTCATCTCTTTATTAGAGACCACCTTTTTTCTTCCAGAAAGTGATATTTCTTGTATTGACATTTAAATTTTAGATTTTAGATTTTAGATTTAGGAATTCCTAAATTCAAAAAATGATTTTCTTATTTTTATATTTACTTCGTCTGTTCGTTTTGCTCAGGATAAATCCATCCTGTTTTCATCTTACCCTATGAAAATTGTGATCCTCTTCTATCAAGGTTAGGGTATTTCGGCGCTGATTAAAATCCTAAGTAGTCCATTATTTCTACTCTTAAAAGAACAACGCCCGTTATCATAATATTTATGATAGATAATGGAATCAATATTCTCCATCCCAAATGCATTAATTGATCGTATCTAAATCTTGGAATAGTCCATCGAACACACATATAAAAGAATATAAACCCACATAATTTTATAAATAAAGCTAGCATTCCAATGACATTAGCAATGTTTACTCCCCAATTTTCTACCGCCCAACTCATTCCAGGATAATTATACCCGCCAAAGAATAAAACAGCCAATAATGTTGATGAAACAAACATATTTGCATATTCAGCAAATAAATAAAAACCCATTTTCATTGAAGAATATTCGGTATGATAACCACCAATTAATTCGGTTTCACATTCTGGTAAATCAAATGGTGTTCTGTTGGTTTCTGCAAAAGCACAAATCAAAAATATAATAAAAGAAAGAGGCTGATAAAAAACATTCCAATTCATTCCGGATTGTTGCGCTGATATTTCTCTTAAACTCAAAGTGCCTGTCATCATCACCAAAGCAATAATTGACAATCCCATTGCAACTTCATAAGAAACCATTTGTGAAGCAGCTCGAACAGCGCCAATCAAAGAAAATTTATTGTTTGAAGCCCATCCACCAATCATAATTCCGTAAACGCCTAACGATACTACACCTATGAAATAGAGTATACCCACATTTAAATCAGTAGCTTGTAATAAAATATCTCTTCCAAAAAGATGGAATCTGTCTCCCCAAGGTATCACAGCACTGGTCATCAATGCGGTAGACATTGCAATTCCAGGACCTACAACAAATAAAAATTTATTTGGAGTATTGGGAATAAATTCTTCCTTGGCAAACAGTTTCATACCATCGGCAAGCGGTTGCAGTAAGCCTCCCCAGCCTGCGCGATTAGGACCAACTCTGTCTTGAAGAAAAGCAGCTACTTTTCTTTCGGCCCAAGTAGAATACATTGCCATTAGCATTGTTACAGCAAACACAACAAAGATTACAACACTTTTTTCTATAATAAATGCACTATCCATTTCTTATTATTTTATGTTGTTAGTGTCCAATGGAATTTCGGCCATACTTATTTTTTTTCTGTCTTGTTCTCTACCTAAAAGAATCGTTTCTTCGGTATTGATTTGTACTGTTTCTAATTTTCCAAAGTATTTGTTTTGGTTGATTACAGAATCCTTTTCAAATTTTCTAGGGCCTTCAATCACCCAGTCCGAAACTTCTTTATGATCAAAACGACAACTGTTGCAAATGAATTCGTCTACTTCGTGGTACTCATCTTTTCTTCCTGTAACTCTTTGAATTTCGTCTCCAAACATCCAAACCGTAGTTTTTCCGGAACAAGTTGGACATTCTCTGTGAGCATCATACGGCTTGTTGAACCAAACTCTCGATTTGAATCTAAAAGTTTTGTCTGTCAAAGCACCAACTGGACACACATCAATCATATTTCCTGAAAACTCATTATCAATCGCTTTGGAAATACAGGTCGAAATATTCGAATGATCACCTCTATCCATTACACCGTGTACTCGGTCATCCGTCAATTGGTCAGCAACCATCACACAACGATAACACAAAATACAACGATTCATGTGCAATTGGATATTCGGGCCAATATCTTCTGGCTCAAATGTTCTTTTTTCTTCAATAAAACGGCTTTCTGATTTTCCGTGTTCGAAACTTAAGTTTTGTAAATCACATTCTCCTGCTTGGTCACAAACTGGACAATCCAAAGGGTGATTTATCAACAAGAATTCCGTCACCGATTTTCTTGCTTCCTGCACTCTTGGCGAAGATTTGCTGTTTACTTCCATTCCGTCCATACAACCCGTTACGCAAGAAGCCATTAATTTTGGCATTGGTCTAGGATCAGCTTCACTTCCTTTGGCAACTTCAACTAAACAACAACGGCATTTTCCGCCGCTACCTTTTAGTTTAGAATAATAGCACATCGCTGGCGGAACTACTTCTCCACCAATCATTCTGGCTGCTTGCAGGATGGTTGTTCCTGGTGCTACATCAATTGCTTGACCGTCTATGGTTACTTTCATTTTCTACCAATATTTCACTCCTACGGAGTTTTTTTTAATTCTGAATTCTTAAATCGTCAATCTTAAATCTTAAATCAATTCTTTAGAAACTAAATGCTTCACATTTTCAAAAGGCTCGGCAACAAAATGGTCTCTATTTTTTATTTTTTCTGGGAAACGAATATGATATTCAAATTCGTCTCTAAAGTGACGAATCGCAGCTGCCACTGGCCAAGCCGCAGCATCACCTAGAGGACAAATTGTGTTTCCTTCAATTTTACTTTGAATGTTCAAAAGTAAATCGATATCTTCTTCACGACCGTAACCATTTTCAATTCTATTCAATACTTTTTCCATCCATCCTGTTCCTTCGCGGCAAGGGGAACATTGTCCGCAACTTTCATGGTGGTAAAAACGAGAGAAATTCCAAGTATTTCGAACGATGCATGATGTGTCGTTATACACAATAAATCCTCCCGAACCGAGCATTGATCCGGACACAAAACCACCATCACTCAAACTTTCATAAGTCATCAAGCGGTCTTCGTTATTGGCTGTTTTGTAAATTAAATGTGCTGGTAAAATAGGAACAGATGATCCTCCAGGAACGAAAGCTTTCAAAGGTCTGTCAGAACTCATTCCTCCCAAATATTCATCGGAATTCATAAATTCATAAACGCTCAATCCCATTTCAATTTCATAAACCCCAGGGTTTTTAATATGTCCAGAAGCTGATATTAGTTTAGTACCAGTTGAACGGCCTATTCCAATTTTGGCATAATCTGCACCTGAATTGTTTACTATCCATGGCACAGCAGCAATAGTCTCAACATTATTTACCACCGTTGGATTTGACCAAAGTCCTGAAACTGCTGGAAATGGTGGTTTAATGCGAGGATTTCCTCTTTTTCCTTCTAAGGATTCTATTAATGCAGTTTCTTCCCCGCAGATATAAGCTCCAGCTCCAATTTGAACATAGAGTTCTAAATCGAAACCTGTTCCTAATATATTTTTTCCTAACCAACCTGCGGCTTTTGCTTCGGCGATGGCTCTTTCTAATATTTTGTAAACCCACATGTATTCTCCACGAATATAAATGTAGGATAGATTAGCTCCCAAGGCATAACTTGAAGTAATCATTCCTTCGATTAATAAATGAGGAATAAACTCCATCAAATAACGGTCTTTGAAAGTTCCCGGTTCTGATTCGTCAGCGTTGCAAACTAAATGTCTTGGTTTTCCTGATTTTTTGTCAATGAAACTCCATTTCATTCCGGCTGGGAAACCAGCGCCACCGCGACCTCGTAATCCCGAAGTTTTCACTTCTTCGATTACTTCGTCAGGTGTCAATGTTTTCAAAGCTTTTTCTACTGAACTGTATCCGCCGTTCTGACGATACACTTCATAGGTTTTAATCCCCGGAATATTTACTTTGTCTAATAATATTTTTTGTGACATATTATTTATCGTGCATTACAATTTTATTATCTCTACAATCAGCAATGATCTGATCTACTTTTTCTTTTGTCAAGTGTTCTTTATAGAAATCACCCAATTGCATCATTGGAGCATAGCCACAAGCACCTAAACACTCTACACCTCTTACTTCAAAAAGACCATCTGCTGTTGGCTCGCCAATTCCTACGCCTAGTTTTTCACAAGCGTAATCCATTAGGTCTTCGACTCCGTTCAAACAGCAAGGGGAGGTTTGGCAAAATTCAAACATATATTTGCCAATAGGACGTCTGTTATACATCGTATAAAACGAAACTACTTCGTAAACTTCTATAGGTTTTATGGTAAGAATTTCGGCTACTTTATCTTGTAATTCAATACTCAACCAGTTGTCGTGAGCATCTTGTACTTCGTGTAAAACAGGCAATAAAGCTGATTTTATTTTGTCTGCTGGATAATGACTGATTAATTCATTGATGCGAGTCATCAATGTTTCAGTAATATTTATTTCTTGCTTGTAATCTGTTCTTTCCATTCTATCTTTTAGATTTTAGATTTTAGATTTTTTGTAGTATCTAAAATTCAAAATTTATAATTCATTCTTTTATTTCGCATTCAGATTTTTCAATCTAAATTTCAAATCCGGCAGAATCTAAAATCTAAAATCTAAAATCTAAAATTATACTTAAGCGTCTAATTCTCCTGCAATAACATTTAAACTTGACAATATAACAATCGCATCCGAAAGCATTGCGCCTTTGATCATTTCTGGATACGCTTGGTAATAAATAAAACAAGGTCTGCGGAAGTGCAATCGATAAGGAGTTCTGCTTCCGTCTGTAACCAAATAAAATCCTAATTCTCCGTTTCCGCCTTCAACAGCGTGATAGATTTCGGCAACTGGAACAGGAATTTCACCCATAACAATTTTAAAATGGTAAATCAAAGATTCCATATTGTTGTATACGTCTTCTTTTGGAGGCAAATAATATTCCGGAACATCAGCATGGAATTCATTTCCAGCTGGCATCTTATCTAATGCTTGACGAATGATGCTCAAACTTTCCCAAACTTCAGCATTGCGAACACAAAAACGGTCGTACGTGTCGCCTGATTTTCCAACAGGAACTATAAAGTCAAAATCTTCGTACGATGAATAAGGATGTGCCACTCGAACGTCATAATCAACTCCGGCAGCACGTAAATTTGGACCTGTAAATCCGTAAGCCATTGCCATTTCGGCAGTAATTGGGCCTACATTTACGGTTCTGTCAATAAAAATTCTGTTTCGTTCGAATAGATTTTCAAATTCTTTCCAGGCAACTGGAAAATCTTTCAAAAACACGTCTAGTTTGCGGAAGGCTTCTGGTGACCAATCTCTTTCGAAACCGCCCATTCTGCCCATATTTGTTGTCAAACGGGCACCACAAATTTCTTCGTAGATTTC
>CAXNNF010000077.1:0-5741 GCA_964203455.1 Bacteroidia bacterium | reverse complement strand
AAAAATAAAACTCAAGAAATTCCAACAAAAAAAAGGTCTCAATACTTCAATTTATTGGAACATCGCTGCTCCTAAAATCAACATATTATCAACAGGATTCATTACCATAACTGGTAATTTCATTTCGTTCGCAATAATTTCTTGTTCGTGAGTTCCTGTGAAAAACTCAGCCAATTCACGCTCTTCATCGGTCATAATTAGAATCAAATCGGCTTCTTTGGCATTCGAGTAAATCATGATTTCTTTATGAAATGCAGTTAATCCACTTGCTGTTTCAATGGAAAAACTACATCCATGTTGACTCAAGTATTTTTTCGCAAACGACATGTTATTCTGGATTTTATTTTGAATAAACTCGTCGGTTTGATGCTCTGCAATAACCAAGAAATGACAAGAAAATAACTTCGAAAGGTGAATTGCCCATGCCAATTTCTGACGACTTTCTACAGTGAAAGAGAATGGAAGTACAACGGTTTTTACTTCGTTACGCTTTGGAATATCTTGAACTACAATGTAAGGTGTGTCTTTGGTGTTTTTGATCACTCTGATGGCATGACTTCCTGTCCAACGCTGAATTCCATGAATTCCCTTGGTGCCCATTACAACCAATGTGGCATTAAGTTCTTCGGCTAATTCACCAATCCCTTCATGAAAATCACCACGACGAACCATCACTTTTGCAGTAATGCCTGAAGAAGCATAAATATCGTCGGCTAAGTTTTGTAGTTTCGACAACGCTTCTTCTTCTTCTAAAAGAATATCATGTTCTTTATCGCCCCAACCCTTGTCAATTAAATGAACCAGTGTAATGTGCTTTCCGAAAATCCCAGCATACAATTGCGCATGAGCAATAGCAGGAGGAGTAATTAGAGAAAAATCGATAGGGACAAGAATGGTAGAAGTTAATTCAGGCGATTTCATATAGATTTTGTATAAAATTAATGTTGGTGAAAATAAGGAATTCAGAATTACATTCGCCATATTTTTTCATTAAAATAATTATCCGTTTTACATGAATTTACGAGGTAATACTCAAGTTATTAGAGCATGGACAGTTTTTGATTGGGCCAATTCGGTGTATCAATTGAGTATTACATCCGCAATTTTACCTGCATATTATGCTGCAGTTGCTCAAGGTGATGCTCATGGAATGGTTCATTTTTTTGAATGGGAAGTATTGAATACTTCTTTGTACGCTTGGACCGTTTCGGCTTCATTTCTAATTGTTGCTTTTTTATCTCCGCTTTTAGCATCCATTGCCGATTATACTGGCCGTCGAAAATTGTTTATGCAAATTTTTACATGGTTAGGCGGAATCTCCTGCATGGCTTTGTATTTCTTTACCAGCTCCAACCTCGAATGGGGAATCATTGCATTTATGTTGGCTGGAATTGGTTACAGCGGGGGATTGGTTTTTTACAATGCTTGGTTGCCCGAAATTGCTCCTGAGGGAATGGAAGATCGTATCTCGGCAAGAGGTTATGCACTTGGTTACATTGGAGGAGTGGTTTTATTGTTAATCAATTTAGCCATGTTACTAAAACCTCAATTTTTTGGTATTCCTCCCAAAGGGATGGCAGCAAGAATTAGCTTTATTACAGTTGGTGTTTGGTGGATCACATTTGCTCAATACACATTTGCCTATTTACCCAAAAAAATAAAAGGAAAAGCTTCGAATCAAAATCCAATTTTAAATGGATACCGAGAACTTATCTTGGTTTGGAAAGAATGCAGAAAATACAAATCACTCCTTGTTTTTCTTGCTGCTTTCTTTTTTATTATGATGGCGGTGCTAACTGTTATGTATATGGCTGCTAACTTTGGTAAAAAAGAATTAGGTTTAAAAGATGAAGTTTTAATTCCCACCATCTTAATCATTCAATTGGTCGGTGTTATTGGTTCAATTGGATTTGCGAGACTCTCCCAAGGAATTGGAAACATTGAGGCAATGATGATTTCGGTTGTTGTGTGGATTGGAATATGTGTAGGTGCTTATTTTGTGTCCGACTCAAATGGATTTATGCTTTTGGCTTGCTTTGTTGGTTTGGTGATGGGCGGAATTCAAGCCTTGGCGCGTTCTACATATTCCAAGTTACTTCCAAAAACAAACGAACATACTGCCTATTTCAGCTTCTACGATGTTGCCGAGAAAATGGCCGTGGTATTAGGCACTTTCCTGTTTGGGCTGCTCGAAACATTAACGGGTTCGATGAGATCGTCTATCTTATTGCTTGGAGTGTTGTTTCTTGTTGGATTAATCTTCCTATTTAAATTGAAGAAAATCAATTCCAATAAATTAATCAATGCGGGTTCGTCTTTAAAATAAGGACACTTGGAATATGCTCCAACCAAAGACTCTTACTTTCAATCAAACCTTTCCAACTTGGATAATTGATGAGCATTAAATCTTGATGCGATAAAAAATCTTTTTCGATTGTTTTTACTTGATGAATCGAAATATTATTGGGGAATTGCGATTTTAGTATATTATACTTTTGACGTATCAAAGAGTCCTGTTCCATTCTTCCAGAGGCGTCCATGAAACTAATTTCCGATTTTGAATTGAGGATGAACTTGCGCGCATAGTCAAATAAAAACGCGTCATCATCATCGAACAAAGGAATAAAAAGGGTGCTAGAATCACTAAAATCGCGGTCGAGTAAAACTCCTACATCGCATTGCGAATCTTCCATGAAATGTTTTGCGCGATCATCAATCAAGTAATCGGTTCGGAACAAAGGATTTGTACCTGTTATGGTTCCCAATAAATTTTCGGGCGATAAGGTCTTGGCAACACCCACAATATTTCCGAGAAGGGTTCCGGTATAAAGCGACTTTCCGGCACCGAGTAAAAGCAATTTAACCGATTCTTTTTCAACGAGTCCGATTACTTCTTTGTACAAATCGTTACTGAGTTTGTAGTGCGAACGAATATCCACTTGCAAACGTTCGGCTTCGGTGCGTATTGGTCGGAAGCTTTGCTTTTCAAACTCACTCACATTCAATAAACTCACATCGGCACTAGGCGTTACGTGAATAGCCGAATACTGCACCTGATTTGGGTTTACTCCACTCATGTGCGATGCGAGTCGGAGCAATTTGCGTCCGCTACTAGCTAATCCAAATGAAATTAATATGGTATCAACAATAGATTCGGTCTTGGAAATGATACTTTCTACTTCGAGTTCTTTTTCTTTAAAAATCCAGTTTATAAACGAAAGTATTGGACCTGTCATGAACGTTGTAACAAGCGCCATAATCACCATCATGGCAAACATGGTTGGAGTCAATATACCCAAATCATAACCGATGTTAAGCACAATAAGCTCCATCAATCCACGGGTATTCATCATGGCGCCAATGGATAAACTTTCTTTCCAGTTTTTTCCAATAATACGCGCTGCCATGGAGGTTCCAATAAACTTCCCGGCAACGGCAACACAGATAATTAACCCACACAAAAGCCAAAGGTGACTATCGTTTAGTAATCCAATTTGGGTTCTTAATCCCGTAAAAACAAAGAATAAAGGGAGCAACAAAACCAAGGAAACATCTTCAATTTTTTCAATTAGAATCTTTCGGAAATTGAGATTGGGCGGCATAATAACACCTGCTATGAATGCGCCAAACAAAGCATGAATCCCAATTATCTCGGTGAGGTATGAGGATATCATCAGGATAACAAATACCAATGCAACAATTCCTTTGGAGATGGTTTCGCGGTTTGAATAAATATCCCCCAATCGCTTCAAAAATGGACCAACCACAAAAATCATGAATGCCACGTAAAGCATCGAAAAGCTGATTGTAAACAAGGCAGTGAGTAATGTACCTGCTTTCACAAAGGCAATGACGGCGGCCAAAATACACCAAGCCGTGATGTCGTCGGCTGCAGCACTGGTAATCGCCGTAAATCCTAATCGTGTTTTAGAAAGTCCGCGTTCTTGAATAATGCGCGCTAATACAGGAAATGCCGTAATACTCATGGCAATTCCCATGAACAATCCATACGAAATAAAGGGCGTGTTGGCAGGGGCAAAATCATCGTAGAGGTAATAGGCGAGACCAATGCCCAAAGAATATTGAAGTGCAATTCCGGTATGCGAAATTAAAATGGCTTCATGCACTTTGTTTTTCAGGATTTTCAAATCGAGTTCCATGCCGATCACAAACATGAAAAGGATCAATCCTAACTGACTTAAAAACTGCAAATTCCCGAGCGATTCGTTAGGAAATAGGAAATGCGAATATTCCGGAAAGTACATTCCGAGTAAGGAGGGGCCGAGTACAATTCCAGCAGTAATTTCTCCAATGACAGTTGGCTGACCAATGCGCGTAAACAGCAAGCCAAAAACCCGTGCCGCAACAATGATGGAAATAATTTGCAGAATTAAAATGGCCAATGGGTGATGAAGGTTCGATAAAAATCCATCGATTCCTTTCGAAAAAATGTCCTTGGCTTCAACAAAAGGAGGCGCAACAATTGGGCGGCCAATTTCCAAGATATTACCTTGCCGAATAATTGTCCATACAGCAAATACAGCTGCAGCAGAAATGCTTATATAAAACAGAACTATACGGCGCATGAAGGACTTGATGTTTGCTGCGAATATAGTTTACAAATTGATGATTATGTTCGCCATTCAAATTATTTATTCTTTATTTGATATGGGTTTTAATCAATTGATGGTTGTCATATTAATGAACAGCGAAATCAATAGATTTGCTAGAGAGGATTGTTCATAATGAGACTCATTTAGTATAATAGACTTAATTCCTTTTACTATGAAAAATCGAATTCTGATTGCATTTATTTTTCTAGCATTTTCAGGGTTTTCTCAACCAGTCGACTACTTTACACATACTCCCGTTTGGCGAGTTAACAGTATGTGTTCGGCTCCCTATCCTTGTGTTCGAAACGACGCTTCTGCCTATTTTATTTCGGGAGACACCTTAATGAGCGATGGTTTTACTTGGAAAAAATTGATGCGCACAGGGAGTTCTTCGTACACATATTTCGCATCTCCACCCATTCCTCCGGGCTGCGAAGGTGAATTTTCGTTCGAATTCTTTGAAGGATTTCTTCGGCGAGACAGTTTGAGAATCTATCACCGAAACCTTTCTGAAAATTCGGAACAATTGCTTTACGATTTCGATTTGCAAGTTGGAGATATGCTGCCATTGAGTAAGATCAACTTTATGGATAATCTCCTTGTTAGTTCTGTTGATAGTGTTTGGGTGTTAGATGCTTGGAGAAAACGAATTTATTTTAACGAAGGCGCATCTTGGATCATTGAAGGCATTGGACATAATGCAGGATTTCTAGAATCTATTCCACCCATGTTGGAATGTTCTCATACGTTTATCTGTCTCAAACTAAATGGAGAATCGGCATTTGAAACCAATATGGACGATTGCAATTTGCCATTATCAATAAAGCAAATAAATACAAGCAAAACTTCCTGTTACCCCAACCCTGCAAATCATACCATATCGTTAAAAGGGATATCAAAAAATGATTCACCTTTTATTTTTAATTATTATGGAGTACCAATGAGCAATCAAGCCATTTGGGAAAATAATTGTTGGACATTCAACATAGCTAACTTAGCCATTGGGATGTATGTAATTCAGGTAAAAAATTCAGGTAAAAAGCCGGTTATTTTTTTGAAGAATTAAGGTCTTTAGCTATAAATGAAATGTGTAAAACAGAATTAGGTTTAGTATCCTGTGGATTAATC
>CAXNNF010000076.1:0-5800 GCA_964203455.1 Bacteroidia bacterium | reverse complement strand
TTGCTTTTTACTGAAACAGGAAATCCGAATCTTTCTTTTACCATTTCCGCGTTCGACGATTTTCAAATTGAGCCCGACGAATACCTAACATTTACGGTTGTTCAGGTTTCGAATGGCTTACAAATTGGCGATTCTAGTACCGTTGTAATCAAGATTAAAGACAACGATAACATCCCAACATTTGTCCCTCCATTGCTTTACTTGAATGAGTTAAATGCATTCAATACCAATTATCCCGATGCTAATGGACAATTAGATGATTGGATTGAATTGTACAATGCAGACACACACACTGTTAATGTTTCAGGGTACTACATTACTGATTTGATTAGCAATCCAACTAAGTTCCAATTCCCTCAAATATCTGCTCAAACAACCATGGAACCTGGAACATATAAGATTCTTTGGGCCGATCAAAATACCGTTCAAGGACCGCTGCACTTGAATTTCACATTGATTGGAACAGGCGGATTTCTAGGCATATTTGCTCCTGATGGAGAAACCTTGATTGATGCCATTCAATATCCAGGCATGGAGGCGGGCTTGACTTTTGGCCGCTTTGAAGATGGAAACGACAATTGGATTCGTATGTACGTTGCTACTCCGGGCGCTACAAATACAGACAGTGTTCCTGCCCCAAATTTCATTACAGGTTTCGAGAACAACCAGGGCATTTCATTGTATCCAAATCCTGTAACAAACAGGTTAAATATTTTAAAGTCGGGTGCTGAATTTCAAGGAATTAGTTCTGTAGAAATTTATGATTTACAAGGGAGGAAAATTCCGCTTGTGTGCACTGAACTCATTCATGGTAAGCACTGGTTACTGAACACCGAGCCCTTGGAAAATGGCGCATACTTAGTTTTAACAAGACATTCACAGGGCATTTCGACTGCACGCTTTGTTAAATAAGTTAACAATTTAACAACAACACAATTTCAAGATATTCTCTCAAGTATGCTACATTTGTAGGACTCGAACTTATTAGATGACACGTCTGCTTTGCAGAATTTTCTGTTTGTGGGGATTACTTTTTTTGAGCGGCAAAATGCAGGCTCAGTGCTTTACTATAGAATCTATTCTTGTAAATGCTTGTTCTCAAGTTTCTGGTAATGAAGGACAGAATGAAATGGTTCGTTTTACCGTTGGCCTCTCAGCATTAAACACATCCGACCTGAATGTAATCTGGGCCACAACTGGTAATGCCTGGACTGGGGTTTGCCAAAACGCGGCCACAGCAAACATTGTTTCCCAATTAAATGCAACAATAACGAATAGTTGTGGGCTTATTTTAGAACCTACAGGTGGCGTTTTACCTGCAAATGCCAAAGTTATTTTAGTATCGGGATATACAGGATTTAGTGTAAGTTCCAATTCTTTTGCAACACTTACTGATACACTTTACATCATTTTTCATTGCTCAAGTAATACTGGAGGAAATTTTGCAAACTCAGGAACTGGTACACGTACATTTTCCATGTCGTTTATCCCCAATAGCACTGGATGTATTGAATCTGTAGTTTATTCGCCTGGTTCTTTGAGTAGTACCGATGGTGCAAGTGTTGCTTTCAGTTCTTCAGGAACTGCAGTATACTACAACAACGGGTGTGTTGCCCCAATCCCAGTTTATGATCCTAGTTGGACATTACCGAGCCCCATTTGTTCTGGAGCTTCATCAATCGATTTAAATATACTAATCACGGGCACTTTAGGAGGAATTTGGAGCGGTCCAGGTGTTACAGGAAACACATTTTCCCCCGCCGGATTATCAGGAAATCAAAGTATTACTTATACATACACCCCACTCTGTGGAAGCCCAGTTTTTCTAACACAATCTATTTCTGTTTTAGCATCAGGCGTTGGAAATCCCACATGGACAAGCACTTCGGTTTGTTCTAATCAAGGAACAATCGATTTGAATACGCTTATTACCGGAACTACCGGAGGAACATGGTCAGGAACAGGTGTAACAGGTTCGAACTTTGATCCTTCAGCAGGAACACAAAGCATTACCTATACATTGGGCTCAGGTTCTTGTGCAGAAATTTTAACGCAATCCTTAACCGTTACTCCGCAACCTAGTTCATTGACTATTTCCGGTACAACTGTTTATTGCAGTGGAGAAACAATGACAGCTCTAAGCACATCGCCAAGCAGCGGACTATCCGTATTTTGGTTCAGCGATAATGCACTCAGTAATCAAGTAAATTCTTCAAGCTCATTCACTCCACCTGCAAGTTCTGCGACTTATTATGTATACCAAGGAACTTCAAATTGCCATTCAACTCCAACAACAGTGAGCATTACAGTTAATCCAACACCCGCTGCACCTGTTTTGCCTACACTTGTTGAATGGTGCACCGGATCTAGTTTACCTAGCATTACTGCAACATCCTCAACAACTTCATTAAACTGGTTTTCGGATGCGGCATTAAGCAATCTTGTTGGAACAGGAGATAGTTTCCAAATTACCGATTCGAGTATTCCTGCATATTATGTGTATGACGGAACAGCAAGTTGTCATTCCAATGCGTTAGCCATTAGCTTTATAGTTAAATCAACGCCATCACTTAATGATTTACCCTCTCAAATTCAATGGTGCTCAGGAACTAGTTTCCCAAGTATTACAACAACGTCCAATGCGACTTCAATAAATTGGTATTCAGATGCAGCATTAACAAGTCTTGTTGGCACGGGAATAAGTTTACAGATTTCGAGTTCAAATATTACGACTTATTATGTCAATGGAGAAACGAATGGCTGTACAAGTAATGTTTCAAGTATCAATTTCACTGTTGAGCTTCCTGTAAATGCTACTATTGTTGGCAACTCAGTTATCGAAGCATGTTTACCAGAGGTGGTCACGTTACAATCGTCCGAACTTACTGGAAACAGCTGGTCAACTGGCGCCACAACGCAGTCAATTGCCGTTCTTGAAGCAGGAGTTTACACGCTTAATGTTGTTGGATTTTGCAATACATCAACCGATTTTGTTACGGTTGTGGATGTTTCGGCAGATGCGAGTTTTGATGTAGAACTAGACAATCCCGGAATGTTACCGTTAACCGCTACATTTACTCCAACAGGCAATTCAGGCGATAATTGTGCTTGGTATTTGGATGGGATTTTACAGAATTTCACTGATGAAAACATGCTTGTTTTTACCGAAACTGGCACCTATGAAATCATGCATGAATGCAGTAATGTAGTAGGCTGCGTTGATAAAGAAATTTATTATATATCTGCAAAATTCCCCAATGATTTTTATGTTCCAAATGCATTCACACCCAACAATGATGGCGAGAATGATGTTTTTGGCATTTTAGGAATTGGCATTGAAAAATTACAAATCCTCATTTTTGATTCTTGGGGTGAAGAAGTGTTTGTCATTCAAAATCCTAATCAAACCTGGGACGGTAAAATGAATTCGGGTGAAATTCTTCCTGATGGTCTTTATGTTTACAAATTAGTTGCGCACGATACCGAAGGAAATCCATTTTATAAAAACGGTACCCTTTTGCTGATTCGCTAATATTTCCATCCAGAATCTTATTGGAGTGAAAACAGATTTCTAATTTTCGGATTGGATTCAAATGAACATGGCGTGCGCATCGTATTGTCGAAATGATTCTTTTTTTTCTGTGTTAGATAGGTACAACCCTTTGAAATTTATTGAATTCATCAAGTAGGAATTCGATACCAAAAGATGTTAACAAACTCCATTTATTTGCCCCTTCGAATTATATTTGTTAAATGGAAAATTACATCGTCTCCGCCAGAAAATATCGTCCCGTTACATTTAAATCTGTAGTTGGACAAGAGACAATAACCAGCACCTTAAAAAATGCCATTCGCAATAACCAATTGGCACAAGCATTTGTTTTTTGTGGACCTCGAGGTGTAGGTAAAACAACCTGCGCACGAATTTTAGCGAAGACTATTAACTGCTTTTCACTGAGCCAAGATAATGACCCCTGTAATGAATGCGAAAGCTGCCAATCGTTTAATTTAAACTCTTCATTTAACATCCATGAATTGGATGCAGCTTCCAACAATTCGGTCGATGATATGCGTGCTCTTATTGACCAAGTTCGTTTTACACCTCAGGTTGGGAAGTACTCCATCTATATCATTGACGAGGTTCACATGCTGTCAGCACAGGCTTTCAATGCTTTTTTGAAGACCTTGGAAGAACCACCTTCACATGCCATTTTCATATTAGCAACTACCGAGCGACATAAAATTTTACCAACCATTTTATCGCGCTGTCAAGTATTTACATTCAATCGAATTAAAGTCGAAGACATTGCGAATCATTTAAACTATGTTGCCAATAGCGAACAAATTATAGTCGAGGCAGATGCACTTCATGTTATTGCTCAAAAAGCAGATGGAGGCTTGCGTGATGCATTGTCGATGTTTGATCAAATTGTGAGCTTTTCTGGTGGAAACAATGTTACATACAGCCAAGCAATCGAAAACCTGAATGTGCTTGATTATGATTACTACTTCCGATTAACAGATTTTTTATGGGATGGTAACTATTCGGAAGCATTGCTCTTATTTAATGAAGTTTTAGAAAAAGGATTCGACGGGGGAAATTTTTTAGCTGGCAATGCCGAACACTTCCGCAACCTCCTCGTTTGCCAAGACCCCATTACACTTTCCTTGTTGGAAGTAAGCGCTGGAATTAAAAGCAAGTATCAAACACAAAGTCAAAAATGCAATCCGGTTCAATTAATTCGCGCATTGGATTTACTGAGCAAAACTGAGCAATCGCTTCGAGGAAGTAAAAATCAACGTTTAAATATTGAATTAGCACTGCTTCAATTGAGTTTAATCCAAACACCGATTGAAGAAAAAAAAAAAACTGATCCAATCGTAAAACCGTCAGAACAAGTAATTGAAATTAGCCCAGCTGCAACTGAAATACCTGATAAAAAAACCGTTTTGAATTATAGGGGCAGTGTTCCGTTAAAGACTGTCTCGATAAACCAACATATAAAAAAAAAGGAAATTCCTTTAGTTGATGAGCAAGAGACTATCGAAACTCATTCAATCGTTGAAGATGCACCACAACAACATTTCGAATTGAGTGAGTTGAAAAATGTGTGGAAAGCGTATTGCGATCAGTTGCACAAAACAGGACGAATGGCCATGTTAGGAACGTTAACCTTGTCTGAACCTGCCCTAGATGCTAATTATAGAATTTCCTACGAGGTGCATAACGATAGCCAGATGCGTGAACTCGAATTAGAAAAACCCGACCTGATTGGCTTTCTTAGAAAACAATTAAAAAACTACACGCTTGAATTTATAATAGAAAAATCGGAGGCGAGTAAATCATTTAAACCTTATACATCCGAAGAAAAGTTCAAAGCCATGGAAGAACGTAATCCGAATGTGAGCTTTCTTCGTCAAAAATTTGGCCTTAAAGCAGATTAACATTAAGGTATTTGAAGCTTTCGGAGCATGGTTATTGGACCAGGGCAATAGGTTTCGTGACAATGCACACAAGTTTTTGCTAAAGCATTGAATTCCATTTTAGCATTTTCGGAGGGAGTATTTTTGAATCGATCCATTTGAACCAAAAATGCCTTGGAGAATTCTGTGAACTGCTCACCTTTCTTGGATTCTGAACTCGGTTTGGCGGAATTTATTTTGCTGTAGTTCTTCCCAAAATTGCTGATTTTCTTTCCTGCAATTATCTCCACGCGCGCCTTTTTCATGTCGACGGCCATGGTTCTCATGAGTTTAGTTAATGGGCTATCGCTTTTAAAATGAGCAGAAAAAACAATGC
>CAXNNF010000075.1:0-5805 GCA_964203455.1 Bacteroidia bacterium | reverse complement strand
GATTCGGGTGTATTAGATGGTTTTGCAATGTCCCAATTGGCTTTCCCGTCTTTCAAAACTTTTAGATGACTGCGCGCTTGGTCGATGAAAATGGACTTGATGCCAATTTCATTTCCACCAATAATACTGAGGATGTCTGTTGTAATACCGAGCGATTTTGCAGCAATCAGTGTATCGGATTTAAATTCTGCCATTCCAACTAAAGAAAGACCTTCGAGTTCGACACTGCAATTGGGGAAACTGCGAATGAAACTAATATCCAAGTCCGTGAAATCGAGTTTGGCATTGAGGGTTTTATTCGCCTCTTCTTTCAATTGGGCAATGATTTTATTTTTGAAAAGAAAAGGCAAAATGAATGCTATTATAAACAGCAGCAACAAAGTAATTCCACTGAATTTTAAGATTTTTTTTAGCATCTGATTTAATTGAATGAATTAACCTGAAATATTTGGGTTTATTGCTTGGGCACGAAGAAAATGATCGGCAATAACTAAAGCAGCCATCGCTTCAACTATAGGAACTGCTCGAGGAACAACACACGGATCATGTCTTCCCATAATTTTAAGCTGTGTCTTTTCTAGTGAAGTATTCAGCGTTTCTTGATTCATTGCAATGGAAGCAACCGGTTTAAATGCAACCTTGAACCAAATAATTTCACCGTTCGAAATGCCTCCTTGAATGCCTCCCGAGTGATTGGTTTGGGTTTTAATTTTACCCTCAACATCCGTTTCAAAATTATCGTTGTGTTCGGAACCTTTCATCGTAACACTTGAAAATCCGCTACCTATTTCAAATCCTTTTACGGCATTGATGCTCAACATGGCTTTTCCAAGATCGGCATGAAGCTTATCGAATACAGGTTCGCCCAATCCAGCGGGTACGCCCTCAATCATGCAGGTAATTATACCTCCAACGGTATCGCCGGCATGTTTCATTTCCAAAATATGCGCTTCCATAAGTGATGCTGCAATCAAATCGGGACATCGAACCATGCTTGCATCCACTTGAGATTCAGCTGGAAGTAGCTTTGGCATCTCACTTTGGATATTTCCCACTTGAGAAACAAAAGCGCTAATTCGAATATGTTTCGTTTTCAAAAATTGCGATGCGATGGCTCCAGCAACTACCCGACATGCCGTTTCACGAGCTGAAGACCTTCCACCCCCTCGATAATCTCGGATTCCATATTTTGCTTCGTATGTATAATCGGCGTGCGAAGGACGATAAACGTCTTTCAATGTTGAGTAGTCAGCAGATTGTTGATCTTGATTCGGAATGATAAATCCAATGGGTGTTCCGATTGTGATGCCTTCAAAGATGCCTGATAGAAACTGGACTGTATCCGATTCTTTTCGTGCAGTTGTAATAGAACTTTGTCCAGGTTTGCGTCTATCAAGCTGATGTTGAATGGCTTCTAAGTCGATAGTAAGTCCCGACGGACATCCATCAATCATACCACCAATAGCTATTCCGTGCGATTCGCCGAAGCTAGAAAGCTTAAAAAGTGTTCCAAAGGAATTTCCTGCCATAAAACAAAAATAAGAGGAAAGAACAGCCGCTCATCAAACCAATGAAAAAGTTATTTTTGAACGATGTTAACTAAGTCAATAATCTGGAAATTTCTGTGTGTTTGCTTGTTTATGTTGCGGCTGATACCAATAAACGCACAAACTCAAGGTTCTACCGACCGCTTCGCTGCCGCGAGGAAGTCACTACTTGATGATTCGGCGGTTCAACGAGGACAAATTTCTTGGTCGTTTCGGGATGTTGCTACGGGCCAAGAACTCGATGCATTCGAACAGAAAAAAATGATGATTCCGGCATCTACGCAAAAGGTATTTACTACTGCCATTGCGATTAATAGCTTGGATATTTCGTATGTTTTTCAAACAAAAATTGCAGTTACTGGACGCATAAAACGCGGGAAGCTAACTGGCGATTTAATTGTACATGGAGATGGTGACCCATCCTTTGGAAGTGGCATTGCAGGTGCATTATCAGGCGATTCTGTATTGTACAAAATTGGAAAAATGTTGCAGGATTCGGGCATTTCGAAAATCAATGGTAATATCATCATTGATCCATTTATTTGGCCTTACGACCATTCCGTGATTCCTCGAAATTGGACTTGGGAAGACATCGGTAACTATTATGGAGCTGGTGCATGGGGACTAAATTGGCGATCGAATGAATTCGATATTCGGTTCACTGCTGGAAAAAATTACAACGAAACATCCCGCACTGAAATCCTTTCAACTTGGGCAAAGTACCTAAAACTTGAATCGAGTGTTAAATCGAATACCTATGAAAAACGGGATATATACATATACAGCAGTCCGCTTTCGGAACGCGTATTTGCTGATGGAGCACAATTGATAGGTAGTGAACCTAATATAGAACGAGCTGCATTGCCCGATCCGCCTCGTGCATTTGGATTGGAACTTAAAAATTACCTCGCTAGCATTGGTATTGAGCACAATGGAGAATTAAACACACAAAGTTCACAATCAATATCAGCACCCACTTGGATGGTATTCAACTCACCACCTTTAAGCGATTTGGTTTTTGAAACGAATCAAAAAAGCAATAATTTATTTGCAGAATGCATTGGTAAAAAGTTGGCGATTAATCAAATTGGATCGTCCGATTACCCAACTGGAAAAATGCTTGAATTGAAGCTAAACGAATACAAGCCCTATTCAGATTCTGCTATGCATTTGGTTGATGGTTGCGGTTTATCGAGAAACAATTCGATCTGCACCTCCTTTCAAAGTCAGTTTTTACGAAGCCAGACCAAAGCTACGCGCTTCCCATATTTCCTCCAATCTTTGCCTAAAGCAGGCGAAGAGGGCACCATGAAGAATTTCCCGAAAGCGAATCAGCTTCGTGCAAAAACAGGAAGTTTAAATAAGGTAAGAGCTTACGCAGGTTACTTTTTCGATCAAAACAATCATTGGATTGCCTTTTCATTCATCGCCAATAACATTCCTTTAAGCGATGCGTCATTAAAAAACAAGATGGCTGAATTGCTAGTTTCTGCTTCGGAAAATAAATTTGAATTGCCATTTCCATTCGCTTCACCAACGTTTTATCGCGATACCATTTTAAAATTCCCCGAAATCCAATCTTTCATTCAAGATGTAAAAGATCACCCAAATAATTATTTTGAAAATGAAGAAAAAGTTGACACGAGTATTTCAATTTCGTTTCGAGGTGAACCCGATGTTGAAAATCCTTACCTTCTGGCAGTTGTAAGTGCTGGCGGGGAAATAAGACGTATCCGATACACCTACCGTATTCACGCACAATCGCGGTTTGCAGAACGGTTGAACGAGAGTAAAAATACATGGGAAATGATTTGCTGGGGTGATGTTTTCATGAAACGCTGAAAGGTGTTTCAATGTTAAATTTTTGCACTTAGATAGAGCAAACCTTAATTTTTACTTAACATTGCAATTATTGAAAACAGCATGAAAACACTATACGTTGTTCGCCATGCGAAATCGAGCTGGGATCAAGAAGATCTCAGTGATTTCGATAGACCGTTAAACGAACGCGGATTAAAGAATGCACCCGAAATGGCCCAAAGGTTTATGGAAGGCGCAACTATTCCGCAATTGATTATTAGTAGTCCAGCCAAACGCGCCATTATTACTGCCCGCATTATGGCAAACGAATTTGGCATACCCGAAGAAGCTATAAAACAAGAATCCACAATTTACGAAGGCACTCGTAGCGATTGGGCGCGAATCATTTCCCGCCAAAATCCAGACATCGATACCATCATGATTACGGGACATAATCCAGGAGTAACCGATTTTATAAACTGGATTTGTTACATTGAAGAGGCGCAAATTCCAACCTGTTCGATTGCAACCATCCAAGTTGATATGAAAAAATGGAATGGTTGGGAACGAGGAATGGGGAAATTAATGGATCTCGATTTCCCAAAAAAGATTAAATAATCATGCATTTAAAGAGAGCATTCAATCGTGATTTAAGCTGGCTTTCATTCAATCAGCGTGTATTACAAGAAGCGAAAGACATTCGTGTTCCTTTGTATGAACGCATGAAATTCTTGGCTATATATTCTTCCAATTTGGAAGAGTTTTATAGAATTCGAGTGGCGGAATGGAAACGTCTTATGGAGTTGACGAAGAAAACGAAGAAAGAGCTTCGTGAAGATCCGCGTGAAGTTGTGAAGAAAATCAACCAAACGGTTCAGAAACAAATCAAAGAATTCAACGATATATTTTGGGATCAAATTACTATCGAGCTCGAAGGTAGAAACATCAATTTGGTGAATGAAGCAATGCTTCAAGCCGACCAGGTTGAATTTGTGAAAGCGTATTTTCATGAGAAAGTAATGCCGCATATTCATCCTGTTATGATAAGTAGCAGACGAAACACGCCCGAATTGGATGAAAAGTCGATTTACTTGGCGGTGAAATTAATCGATGAAGATAGACCTGGACCACTTGTTTTTGAATATGGAATTACTGAAATTCCATCACGGAAAATAAGTCGCTTTTTGGTGTTACCCGATAAGAACGGGCAGCATTATGTGATGATTTTGGGCGATGTTATTCGTTTGTGCATCAATGAACTTTTTCCAGAGTACAAATTGCTCGAAGCATACAGTATCAAACTCACCCGCGATGCCGAGTTGATGTTGGAAGATGAATTTTCGGGAAGCTTGCTTAAAAAAATCAAACGTGGATTGAATAACCGTGCGAAAGGAGTTCCAACCCGATTGTTATATGACAGTGCTATTCCAGCCGATTTCTTAAATCATTTGAAGCAAATTTTCGGAATTGGGCGTATGGATCTTTTGCCTGGAGGTCGTTATCATAATTTCACCGATTTGATGAATTTCCCAAGGTTCGACCAAAAAGGAATTTTATATGAGCCCCTTCCGTGTTTGGCAAAACCAACGCTCGATGATGCAACTTCCATCTTTGACGCATTAAGCAAACGGGATTTCCTTTTACACTTTCCATATCACAGCTACGATTATGTGATTCGATTTTTAAATGAGGCAGCCAATGACGAAAAAGTTCGTGCAATAAAAATTTCTTTGTACCGTGTTTCGGCGCATTCAAAAGTGGTTGAGGCACTCATCAAAGCCGCACAAAATGGAAAAAAGGTAACAGCGTTTGTGGAACTTAAAGCACGTTTCGACGAAGAATCAAACATCAGTTATTCCAAAGAACTGGAAGAAGCGGGTGTTAAAGTTTTGTATAGTTTCCCCATTTTGAAAGTGCATGCGAAAATGATTTGCATTGAACGCATGGAAGATAAGTTGAGGCGCTATGCCTATTTAAGTACCGGAAATTTCCATGAAACCACTGCTAAACTTTATTGCGATTCTTCTTTATTAACCAAAGACAAATACATTGGACGAGAAGTTTCAGCGGTGTTTGACATCCTTGCCGATACCCGCATCAAACGTGAGTTTAAACATTTGTTGGTGGCGCCCGATCACATGCGTCACGACTTATACACCCTTATCGACCAAGAAATTAAAAATGCGCTGAAGAAAAAATCCGCGTATATCTACCTCAAATTAAACAGTCTTCAAGATCAAGCTATCATCGATAAATTGTACGAGGCGAGTCAAGAAGGCGTTGAAATTCGCTTAATCATTCGAGGAATTTGCTGTTTAATTCCTGGAGTGAAAGGGATGAGCGAGAACATCAAGGTAATTAGCATTGTAGATCGCTTCTTGGAACATTCACGGATTTATGTTTTCTGCAACGATAATCAACCTAAGGTGTATCTTTCTTCAGCCGATTGGATGGAACG
>CAXNNF010000074.1:0-5811 GCA_964203455.1 Bacteroidia bacterium | reverse complement strand
CCAAAGGGGGAGCTGCCAATGTTGCGGATATACGCTCAATTACTTCGTCAAGACGATTTAAAACTTGGTCATTAGTAAAACGTATCAATTGAAATCCCTCAGATAACAACCATTTTGTTCGTTCAGCATCACTAATTATATTGTCAGGTAATTGGTGGATTAAGCCATCGACCTCAATTATTAAATGTTTACTTAAGCAAACAAAATCAGCAATAAAATCTCCTATAATATGTTGACGACGAAATTTATATCCGTCTAAACCTTTATTAATCAAAACATTCCAAAGCATTTTTTCAGCTTCTGTTGGTTTGTTTCGCATACTTTTGGCATATTCTTTAAGTAAACCATAAGAAATTGGATTTGCCGTTTCCCAATGTTGAGCGGTTTTTACGCCCCCTTCGGGGGTTGGGGGGCTTATGAAGGGTAAAAGATAGGCTACGGCTTTTTTCATTACTCGTGCTGATTTAACTACTTGTGGCAAAAACATTTTTCCTGAGCCAAACAAATCCCCTACCACATTCATCCCTGTCATCAGGTTGATTTCAATCACTTCGATTGGTTTTGTAGCTTCAAGTCTCGCCTCTTCAACATCAATTTCTATAAATTCATCGACTCCTTTTACTAAGGAATGCGTGATTCTTTCTTGAACCGTTCCTGAGCGCCATTCCTGAACCGCTTTCTCGTTGTTTTTAACATCGCCTTTTACATTTTCGGCAAAATCCAACAAGCGTTCTGTAGCATCGTCGCGTCTGTCCAAAATCACATCTTCAACGTGCTCTAATAAATCTTTTGGAATTTCATCGTAAATAGAAAGCATTTCCGGGTTTACAATTCCCATCGTCATTCCGTTTTGAATCGCGTGATACAAGAATACCGAGTGCATCGCCTCACGAACGGTATCATTTCCTCTAAACGAAAACGAAACATTACTCACACCGCCGCTTATGTGTGCGTGTGGCAAATTCTCCCGAACCCATTTGGTTCCTCTAAAGAAATCCAAAGCATTTAAGCGGTGTTCTTCCATTCCGGTTGCCACAGGAAATACATTCAAATCGAAAATAATATCTTGCGGAGGAAAGTTTACCTTGTTGACTAAAATATCATACGAACGTTTGGAAATTTCAATTCTACGTTCGTAACTATCGGCTTGTCCCACCTCATCAAAAGCCATCACAATTACAGCTGCACCGTAGCGTTTGATCAATTTGGCGTGATGAATAAAAGCTTCCTCGCCTTCTTTCAACGAAATGGAGTTCACAATACATTTTCCTTGCACTACCTTCAAACCCGCTTCAATAATATCCCACTTTGAGCTATCAATCATAATAGGCACACGCGAAATATCTGGTTCGGCGGCGATTAAATTCAGAAATTTGGTCATCGCATATTCGCCATCGAGCATTCCTTCATCCATATTGATATCGATGATTTGTGCGCCACCTTCTACCTGCTCTTTGGCAATGCTTAACGCTTCGTCGTATTTTTCCTCTTTAATTAATCGAAGAAATTTTCTAGAACCCGTAACGTTGGTTCGTTCCCCAATGTTAACAAATACGCTATCAGGAGTAATGATCAATGGTTCTAATCCTGACAATACGAGGTTTCTTCTCTTTACTGCTTTTGACATTTATTTTATTTTTTAATCCTTCACCGTTTTAGAAACGGTGAAGGTTTATGCTTTTATTTCTTATTGTTTTGCGCGTGACCCAAGGGTCGGGCTGTTCGTTATATCTTTTGTTACGTTATCGCTTCACAAAAGGATGCCACTACTATCCCTCACGCGGGCATTGTGCAATTCAACACAATTTTTATTTCAAATTCACAACGGAATGAATTCCGTTGTTACAAAATCCGTCGTTCCTAAGGAACTCTTATGTTGCTAGCGCGAGCGTCACGCTCGTGCCTATTCAATTTTTTAATATTTTTTCCTGCCTTTGTTTGTGGTCATGAGCTAGAAGCTCGCGCTAGCTGCGTTTTTATAATTCACAACGGAATAAATTCCGTTGCTACAAAATGTTTCGTTTCTAAAACCAACGGAATAAATTCCGTTGCTACAAAATGTGTTGTTCCTACGGAACTTTTAATTTTCGCTAGCGCGAGCGTCCCGCTCGTGCCCATTCTAAATTTCGATTTTTACATGCTTTTACTTGTAGTCCCGAGCTGGGATAATATTGCAAGTATATATTCTTTAATCATTTAATTAGTCTATTAAACTAAAGTTGTATTTTTATTACATCACTGCTTCCGAAACCCTCGGTTTATAATCCTTCGCAATATCGGCAATCAACTTGATGTGTTCTGGGGTTGTTCCGCAACAACCGCCAATAATGTTTACCAAATTATCGTCTAAATATTCTTTGATGAAAGCTTGCATTTGCTCTGGCGTTTCGTCGTATTCGCCAAAGGCGTTGGGTAATCCAGCATTAGGATGCGCTGAAACGTTGAATGAAGTGTTTTGTGACAAGGTTTGCAAATATGGTTTTAACAAATCGGCACCAAGGGCACAATTAAAACCTACACTCAACAACGGAATATGCGAAACCGAAACCAAGAAAGCCTCTACGGTTTGTCCCGAGAGTGTTCTTCCTGAAGCATCGGTGATGGTTCCTGAAACCATAATTGGAATATCAATATTGCGTTCTTCTTTCACTTCTTCGATGGCGAAAAGTGCCGCTTTGGCGTTTAAAGTATCAAAAATAGTTTCTACCAACAGTAAATCTACGCCTCCTTCTAACAAGGCTTCAACTTGTTGTTTGTAAGCAATGCGCAAATCGTCGAAAGTTACGGCTCTGTAACCAGGATCATTCACGTCTGGCGACATACTGGCTGTTCTGTTTGTTGGCCCAATGGAACCGGCAACAAAACGAGGTTTGTCAGGATTTATTTCGGTGAACTCATCAGCTACTTCACGAGCAATTTTTGCCGATTCGAAGTTGAGTTGGTAAACGTATTCTTCGAGGTGATAATCGGCCATTCCGATTGTGGTTCCGGAGAACGTATTGGTCTCCACGATATCGGCTCCCGCTTCAAAATAAGCGGCATGAACTTCTTTAATCGCTTTTGGTTGCGTAATGGACAATAAATCGTTGTTCCCTTTGAGCGAATGTGGAAAATCTTTAAACTGTTCTCCACGAAAATCTTCTTCAGAAAAATTATAGCGTTGCAACATGGTTCCCATCGCTCCATCGAGTACGAGAATTCGGTTTTTAATTGCTTCTTGAATTTTTGACATTTTGTATTTTTAAATTATAAACGTTCATCGCAATTCTGACTAGCCCTGATAGCAGCGATATCCCACGCTTTTGGGCATGGATAAAGCGAATAGCAGGATCGAGCTCCAAAAAAAGCTGCTGTTTCAAAAAATTATAAATGTTATCGTAAAATGGGAGAGGATTTCTCGCAGTTATCTTTATCGCCGCGGCGAACAGAATGTAGCACCTTCTTTAAGGATAAAGGGTTGCTAAGGTTTCATTGGGTCTTTCCCTCCGCCTTTCGTGATAACAATCAATAAATATATGAACGGTGCAAATGTAATACTAAAAACTATAATATAAAATAATTTCTAATCTCGCTTTAATTTAAAATTACAAGCTGCACCAAGAACCGCTCAAAAGAGCGGCCATATTTGCTGTTTAGTTATAGTCTAAAAGGAATTGCGTTTTTTAAGATTCTGGTGCTAACGCAATTTCTAATCCTTCTAAAGCGTTTGTGATATAAATTTGGCAACCCAATCGGCTGTTGTCTTTTACATAAAAAGCTTCTGAAAGCATGGCTTCTTCATCATCGTTCCTTTCCGGCAAAGTCCCTTCGTTTAACACATAGCACTGGCATGAAGCGCACATCGCCATACCACCGCAAGTTCCGATTGTACCTTCCGGAGCTAATTCATAAGCTCTTACGAGTTCCATAATATTCATATTCATATCGGTAGGTCCTTGAACAATGTGAATTATTCCTTCTCTATCGGTAATTTTCAGGGTAACATCTTGTGACATATTTAATAATTTATAGAAATATTGGGGGCTTAACGCATCAATACTTTTTTTAGGTTATCGCTTTTACCACTGCTTTTGGAGCTTCTTTACGAGTTCCATCAAATCCATCTATTCCTGAAACAGTAGTATATTTCAGGACATGTTTTTTGCCTGGATTGATAATTTGATATGCTGCTTGACACATCATCGTAGCTTCGTGAAAACCACAAAGTATTAATTTTAATTTTCCGGGATAGGTATTTACGTCACCAATAGCAAAGATTCCAGGAATGTTAGTTTGATAATCTAAAGCATTATTTACTTTGATCGCGTTTTTTTCGATTTCCAATCCCCAAGCTCCAATAGGACCTAATTTTGGTGTAAGTCCAAAAAGTGGAATGAAATAATCCGTTGGAATATTTCGATGCGCACCATCGATATCAACATCGACGGATTCTAAATGTTCGGCACCGTTCAAACCTACCACTTCGCCTGGAGTAATCATTTTGATTTTACCGGAATTTTTTAATTCTTGTACTTTCTCTACCGAATCTAAAGCCCCACGAAATTCATTTCTGCGGTGAATTAAAGTTACCTCTGAAGCTATGTTGGACAAGAAAATACTCCAATCCAAGGCTGAATCTCCACCACCAGAAATCACCACTCTTTTGTTTCTGAATTTTTCGGGATTTTTAATAAAGTACTTTACTCCTTTGTCTTCATAGAATTCGATATCTTCTATTAATGGTTTTCTTGGTTCGAAACTTCCTAAACCGCCAGCAATAGCTACAACTGGAGCATGGAATTTTTTTCCTTTATTAGACGTTACAATAAAACTTCCGTCTTCTTGCTTTTCTATCGTTTCTGCGCGTTCACCAAGTGTAAATCCAGGTTCAAATTGCTTACTCTGCTCCATCAGATTATCGACCAAATCTCCCGCCAATACTTCTGGAAATCCAGGAATATCATAAATCGGTTTTTTGGGATATAATTCTGATAGTTGACCACCCGCTTGTGGCAAGGCATCTAAAATATGGCATTTCAATTTTAATAATCCTGCTTCGAAAACTGTAAATAAACCTGTTGGTCCTGCGCCTATTATAAGTATGTCTGTTTTAATCATCTTAGCCCCCTAACCCCCAAAGGGGGAATTACAGGTAAATATTTAGTTAATAATTTATTTAATTTTTTCTGTCCGCAACCTAATTCTTTGGAGAAAGAGTTGTTTCTAGTTAATTGTCTTATTTATTTTAATTTTTTACTTCTAACTTCGTACTTCTAACTTCTATTCTTTAATGCTTTGGTAATTTCATTCATCTTTTCAACTTTTTCTTCGAAATCTCCTTTTAGGGTTTTGCGATATTCGTTCAGGTTTTCGACCATTTTATTAATATCGTCCGGGATAATTTCTTCGAAAAACTCACGTAATCTTTTGGCTGTTGTGGGTGATTTCCCGTTAGTGGAAATAGCAATTTTCACGTTGCCTTTCGTCACGATTCCGCCCAAATAATAATCACATAATGGAGGAGTATCAGCAATATTGCAAATCAGGTGTTTTTTTCGACACAGATCATACACTCTTTTATTGACTTTTAAATCATCTGTGCAAGCAATGACCATATGACGTTTGCGAAGCATCCAGCGATTGAATTTTTTGTACGTCAGTGATACCGACGGATGTTTTTGCGCTAAGGCTTCTAATTCTGGGAGAAACTTTGGGGCAACCACCTCAACATTCGCATTGGGACTGGATTTGAGCATAAACGACAATTTTTCTAAACCTACATTTCCTCCGCCAACAATGAGAACATTGAGGTTGTGTAGTTTTAGGAAAATG
>CAXNNF010000073.1:0-5857 GCA_964203455.1 Bacteroidia bacterium | reverse complement strand
TTATCTATTCAACAACAAATAAAAGCAAAAACGCTTCTGAACTAATTGATTTTCCTACAATTGACATAACAAACAACGTTAAGGCAAGTATTTTAAATACGAATACATTCAATGCGAATCAAAGTATTGGAACAGCTCTACAAGATTCTATTTCATATAGCGTTCCCTATTCCCTCGATAATCAGCTGGGGAGTTTATCCAGAATAGATACCGCTTTTTTAAAATCTGGGAAACTCAAAATAAACATCAGTTCATGGGTTCCTCACAACAGTATATTAACTGTTAATATTCCAGAGTTAATCATCAACAATCTACCTTTCATCGAGGTAATTCCAATAAACTATTCGCTTCAAACACCCATAAGTATTTCCCTTGAACGGAATCTTCAGGGAGCATACTTGACTCCTTCATCTACGTCCGAATCCATTCAAATTAAGTATACCATTCAAACAACCCGAATAAACAATCAGGATATTCCAATAAATAATCAGTTTTCATCGCAAATTGAATTTTCAGAAACTGCTTTTAAAAAACTATGTGGGAATTTTGGGAATTATTCAGCTCCATTAGCAAACAATGACACATTATTTCTGTATCTATTTCGCAATGTAATTAACGCAGTAGATCTTAGTTTTACGAATCCTTCCGCAAGAATCTTGGTGCGGAATTCTACGGGAATTCCTATCAATTATAACCAAACAAGTTTTAATGCTTACAGACCCGGATCAACAATCCCAAATGTGGACTTGAGTTCAATTAGTTTCCCCACTTCTATTCAAGCCATGAGCAGCACTTCTGCCCAATCCGCTCAAGTGGAATATCCATTTACCACAACAAATGGTTCGAATATTTCGAACGTTATTAATTCATTTCCACGTTACATGTTAAGTAGAGGGAATTTCAATTTCGATTATAGTTTACCAAATGCAAGCTACTTTCTGCGTGATACTAGCCATGTTGAAACACATTCGGAAGTTACTCTGCCTCTGAATGGACTAACACTCGATTTGCAAGTGCGCGATACGTTCGAATATAATTTCAATTCCATTTCAGGCGATATTGAAGAAATCATGCTTCGCTTGAATATTGAAAATGGTTTCCCAACAGAGGGGAAATTACAAGTGTATTTTTGCCGGCATATTGGAACTGGAAATTCAATGCAAATAATTGATTCTTTGTACACTCAAGGAACTGAAGTCGTTTTAATGCCCGGACAAACCAATGCAAATGGCGTTGTGACTATTCCATCTCAAAAAATAACGGATGCTACTATTTCTGGTTCAAAGTGGATGAAACTTAGGCAAATGAATGCCGATAGAATTCTGATTAAAGCACGATTAACTACCAACGATCTCGGCGAATTAGCCGTAAAAATTCTGGAAAAAGACAAGCTTCACATTCGAATTGCTGCGCGTGTAAAAGCAAATAAAACGTTTTAAGTATGAAACGGATATATCAACTAACTGGATTTATACTTGGATTATTTGCAGCATTTAACGGACATGCTCAAAGTGATTTTATATTATTGAATCAAGCTTTTAATCCACATAAAACTTCGATTAATCCTGCATTTCTTCCTAAAGAAGAATTCTATTTGGGCCTTCCAGTTATTTCAAATACCTATGTAAACTATTCGAATACCGGATTTACCTACCGCGATTTGATAAAAAAGAAAGGAATCACAGATTCAATCTATTTTGATTTCAATGGATTCCTAAGTAACCTGCCACAAAAGACATTGATTTCAGCCCAATTGCAATCCGATTTATTCAGCACTGGATGGCGTGAGGGACGTTGGTACATTAATGCCAACATCACTGAAAAAGTTAATTTTCAAGCCCAATTTAATCGCGATTTGATGGAAGTGGCGATACAAGGCAATGGTCCTAAAATTGGCGAAACAGCAGATCTCGGCAACATCTTTATTAGTGCAATGCATTACCGAGAATACGCCTTGGGTATTTCAAGGGACATTATGTGCAAATTGCGCGTTGGTGCAACATTCAAATATCTTTACGGGTTGGAGAACTTGGATATTATACGAAGTAATATCTCGCTAACGACCGATGAAACAACGTTCGATTTGACAGGAACCTCCGATATTCTCATAAACACTTCGGGATTAAAAAACTTCAGCACCGATTCATTAACGAGCGCAACCTATCTTTTCAATCGAAAAAACAGAGGGTTTGCCATAAATCTTGGAGCGGAATATAAGATCAACGATAAATTTGATGTGTTTGCAAGTGCGCTTGATTTAGGAAAGATTAACTGGTGGAGTGAACCTGTTAATTATTACAATAAAGTGGAACAATTTTCATTTTCGGGTATTTCATTAAATGAATTCATCTCAAGCAGTTCGGACACTGTTGTTGATGGCATTCAGAACTACCTCGATTCACTTGGAAAGACCTTCAGCATAAATGAAAAGAATGAATCGTATTCAACGTCACTTCCCAAACGTTTTTATGTAGGAGGTCATTATTATTTAGGAACCAAAAATTCCATCCAATTTGTGATGATGGGCAACACATATAAAGGTAAATTGTATCCATCCGTGTCCGTTGGATTTAGTAAACGCCTTGCTGATGTGTTTGAAATTAGCGTTAACAGTGCTTATGCAAATCGAAGCATTGCGAATTTAGGAGCAGGGTTTACACTCAACCTTGGATTAACACAATTTTCAGTTATTTCTGATAATCTTCTTGGCGTATTTAATAAATACAATACCCGAGGAACAAATATTAGAGCAGGTATTACACTCGTTACTGGTTATGATTTTAAACGTCCAAACCCTTGCGATAATGATGACGATGGAGTTTTAAATAAAACGGATGAATGCCCAAATATTCCGGGACCAGTTAGTTTAAATGGTTGCCCAGATAGCGATAAAGATGGCATTGCCGATAAATTTGATGAATGTCCATTAGAAATGGGGGAAGTTGCGATGAAAGGATGCCCTGACACAGATCAAGATGGAATCGCAAATAAATTGGATAAATGTCCAAATGATAAAGGTAAACCTGAATTTGAAGGATGCCCCGATACGGACAAAGATGGACTTATTGATTTGGATGATCAATGTCCAAACATTGCTGGTCTTATCTATTTGAAAGGTTGTCCAGACCGGGATCGTGATAGCATTGCCGATAAAGACGATGAATGTCCTGATTTTGCAGGACCAGCTTTTTATTCAGGATGTCCGGATACCGATGGAGATAGCTTGATTGACAAAGTTGACTTTTGTCCTGACAAAGCCGGATTGAGAATATTCAAAGGATGTCCAGATACTGACAATGATGGATTCCCTGATTATTTAGATGCATGTCCTGATGTTGCAGGCCCAGAAAAAGGATGCCCTAAGGCCCCTGACGTTGTTGTGCCAATTGATAGCGATGGTGATGGATTAACCGACGAATTTGATAAATGTCCTCAAACACCAGGTGTTATTTCAAATAATGGCTGCCCTGAATTGCCAAAAGAAGAGCAAGAAGTATTGAATACTTCATTTGCTAATTTGGAATTTGAATCTGGGAAAGATGTGATAAAAGCAAGTTCGAATGAATCATTGAAAGAGCTTGCTTCATTACTCAGCAAAAAATCAAAATGGAAAATCCTCATTTCTGGGCATACAGACAATGTTGGAAAGCCAATTGTAAATATGACTCTCTCTCAAAAACGCGCATTTGCATTAAAAGCGTTTTTGATAAACCAAGGAGTTGAATCGAACAGAATAGATACAGAATGGTTTGGTCAAACAAAGCCGATTGCATCAAATGAAACGTCTGATGGAAGACAAAAAAACCGACGTGTTGAAATGACAATTATAACAGGAGACTAGGAATGGTGGAGGATCTTGTAAAAACGAACCATTGAACTTTGTTGAAATTAATACAAAACAAAAAAACCCCGGATTAGGCCGGGGTTAAATTAATTAAGAAGAAATATTACTTCAAAGAATTCACATAGCGGGTTATTTTACCAACTAGGTTACCTGCTTTGTTTGAATGAATAATGTTTCTTTTTGCTAACTTATCCAACATTGAAGAAACTGAAGACAATTGAGAAATTGCTTCATTTTTGTCGGAAGTAGTACGCAATTTCTTCAGCGCATTACGTGTAGTTTTGTGAAAATAACGATTACGTGTACGTTTTGCGTCGTTTGAACGAATTCGTTTAATTGCGGAAGGATGATTTGCCATTTCTTTATTTCAATTAAATATGTAGCCCGTAGGGGAATCGAACCCCTGTACCAAGAATGAAAATCTTGTATCCTAACCCCTAGATGAACGGGCCATTTTTTTTAAAATTGGAATGCAAATGTACCCCAAAATTTCACTCAAGCAAGAGCTGTTAAAATTCTCTTTGTGAAATAATGTCTTATAATCTGTTAATCAGCAGTTTAATTTTACATTAAACAGGAATAATCTTGCTTATTTACACATTTGAGAGCGTCTGTAAGCACAATTTATGATACATTTGCCGACAAAATGATCTCTAATAAACGCGTTGCATTTTATACACTTGGTTGTAAGCTGAATTTTTCGGAAACATCAACCATTGCCCGTCTTTTTCAAAATGATGGATTTGAGAAAGTTGAATTTGAATCGACTCCAGACATCTTCATTATCAATACCTGTTCGGTAACTGAGAATGCCGACAAGAAATGCAAGAGTTTGGTAAATAGGGCTTTGAAAATTTCTCCCCATGCCTACATTGCTATTATTGGTTGTTATGCCCAATTAAAACCCGAAGAAATTGCTTTAATTCCAGGAGTAGATTTAGTTTTGGGCGCGAACGAAAAATTCAATATTCTGACTCATATTACTGATGTAGAAAAGAATACTCAAACACAAATACATGCCTGCGAGATTAGTGAAGTGAACGATTTTATTCCTTCATACAGTTCCGGCGACAGAACTCGAACATTTTTCAAAGTTCAAGATGGCTGCGATTACTCGTGTTCTTTCTGTACTATTCCATTGGCTAGAGGCAAAAGTAGAAGCGAGACGGTTACTGAAACAATTAAAGCAGCTCAGAAACTAATTGCAGAAACTGGAAGCAAAGAGATTATTTTAACCGGTGTAAATACGGGCGATTTTGGCAAGAATACGGGCGAAACTTTTTTCGACCTTATCAAAGAACTCGATCAAGTAGAGGGTATCGAACGTTTTAGAATCTCTTCCATCGAACCCAATTTGCTGACAGATGAAATTATTCAGTTTGTTGCTTCCTCGAAGAAATTCGTTCCTCATTTTCATATTCCATTGCAATCAGGGAGCAATGATACACTTCGAAGAATGCGACGCCGCTATCAGCGTGATGTTTATGAAAGTCGAGTTGCTTTGATTAAAGAACTCATGCCTAATTGCTGTATTGGTGTGGATGTAATTGTTGGATTCCCAGGCGAAACCAATGAAGAATTTCTAGACAGCTATACATTTATTAATGAGCTAGACATCTCGTATTTGCATGTTTTCACTTATTCGGAAAGAGCAAATACACATGCCATTGAATTAAACAATATAGTTCCCAACTCGGTTCGCGCTGAACGAAGTAAAATGCTGCATATTCTTTCTGAAAAGAAAAAACGCTTTTTTTATGAACTCCAAAAAGGAAAATCGAAGAACGTACTTTGGGAAGGCGAAAGAGATGGCGATTGGATGTATGGCTTTACCGAAAATTACATAAAAGTCAAAACACCCTTTCAGATCGAAAAAACAAATACTGTTCAGCACATTCAACTCGAAGAATTGGACACAGAAGGGATTTTCACCATTCAATAAACATTAAGTTTTCATCCTAAATACATTATATATATGTACGCAACTATTAGCGAATTGCTAAAATCTTTTGG
>CAXNNF010000072.1:0-5863 GCA_964203455.1 Bacteroidia bacterium | reverse complement strand
GCCTTGCGGAGCTGAATTTTCCATTGGTTAAGTATATTTTTTGAATGCAAACAAATATATTTTTTTTTTAAAGGGATGAATCGTTAGCCGGAAAATGTTTTTAAATAAATTTGAACATATCTTATTAATTATATACCATATTATAATGTTTAGCGAATTACTTCATTTATTCTTCCCTCGTTTATGCCCTGCGTGCGGTTCTGCATTATTTAAAAATGAGCAAATCATTTGCTTCCGATGCAAGAATATACTTCCTCGAACCGAATTTCATCTCAAACCTGGGAATCCTCTTGAGCGAGTTTTCTGGGGCCGAGTTCCCATAAAATCGGCTGCGGCCTGCTTTATATTCCGCAAAGAAGGAGGAGTTCAGAAACTTTTACACGAACTAAAATACAACAATGCTCCTGAAATTGGACGTGAAATTGGGCGTTTATATGGACGAGAACTGGTCAATTCACCTTCCTTTTATGAAGCCGATTTGATTATTCCCGTTCCACTTCATCCCAAAAAATTATCGATACGAGGCTATAACCAAAGTGGCGTTTTTGGTGAAGGATTGCAAGAAACTTTGCCCGCCAGAATGAATGAAGATGCGCTTGTTCGGAACTTAAATACCGGAACTCAAACTCGGCGTTCACGTTTTGAACGATGGGAAAATGTGGATAGTATTTTCGCAGTGCCTAACAGTGAATTGGTTCGAAACAAGCGTATACTGCTTATTGACGATGTAATTACAACTGGCGCAACGCTTGAATCCTGTGCGGTTAATTTATTCAAAGCAGGCGCTACAGATATTCGTGTTGCTTGCATTGCTGCTCCAATTTGATAATAATCTTAACCCGATATTTTTTTGTTCGAATGATGACGGTCTTTATCGCGTTTCGTCTTTTTCTCCAGGTTCTTCTTTATCGCATCGGTTAAATCTACCCCGGTTTGATTAGCCATACACGTTAGTACAAATAACACATCGGCCATTTCATCTGCGAGTGAAGATGCGTCTTCACCCGCTTTAAAAGATTGCTCGCCATACTTGCGAGACATAATTCGCGCGAGCTCACCCACTTCTTCCATCAAAATGGCGGTGTTCGTGAGCTCATTGAAATACCTAACACCATGCTCCTTGATCCAGTCATCAACTGTTTTTTGGAGTTCTAAAACGGTCATATTTTTTGATCAGTGCCTTGTCCGTGACAGTTCTTATACTTCTTTCCACTTCCGCAAGGACATGTATCATTGCGACCAACTTTAGGTTCTGCTTTTACAGGTATAAGTCGCTGAACTTCGGCGTTGGTATTTATCATTTCGCTTACTTCTCTCCTACTTGTTTGGAGCTGAGGTGCTGGTCTTGGAGCAACAACAGGAGCCGCTTTAGGAGCAATTGTGGCTTGCGGTTGATCTTCATTTTGATTTTGGGTTGGCAAATTTCCTTTCATGAGAAACTGTGTTATCTCTTTCCCAACATCACCCAACATTTGTTTAAATAAATTAAACGACTCCAACTTGTAAATCAACAAGGGATCTTTCTGCTCATAAACCGCATTTTGAACCGATTGCTTCAACTCGTCCATTTCACGTAAATGCTCCTTCCAAGAATCATCAATCATAGCAAGCGTGATCATTTTCTCTAATGCAAGAACCACTTCACGTCCTTTTGAATCGACTGCTTTTTTAAGATTTACAAGAACCTGAATGGTCTTAATTCCGTCTGTTATAGGAATCAAAATATTTTCGTATTGATGACCTTGTCCTTCGTAAACCTGCGTAATTACTGGCAAAGCCATTTGAGCAATATGCTCCGACTTGCGGCGGTAAAACCTCATTACTTCATGGTATAAGCTATCAGTTAGGTCTTCGACTTTCTCTTTGAAGAAAACCTCTTGTGTAATGGCTGTATCCATTGAAAAAACACGAATAACTTCCAATCTAAAACCTTCAAAATCGCGTAAATCCTGATGCAATTCAATGATACTTTCGCAAGCATCAAAAACCATATTGGCAATATCAACAGCCAAACGATCACCATATAAAGCATTTCTGCGACGGCGATAAACGACCTCGCGTTGCGAATTCATCACATCGTCATACTCGAGCAAACGTTTACGAATCCCGAAATTGTTTTCTTCTACTTTCTTTTGAGCACGTTCAATTGAACTGGTAATCATACCACTCTGAATCACTTCCCCTTCTTTCATTCCGAGACGATCCATGATTTTAGCAATTCGATCAGAACCAAACAAACGCATCAAATCATCTTCAAGTGACACAAAAAATTGTGAGGAACCTGGATCTCCTTGACGACCAGCGCGACCTCTTAACTGACGATCGACACGGCGACTTTCGTGACGCTCGGTACCAATAATGGCCAAACCTCCAGCATCTTTTACACCTGCCCCAAGCTTAATGTCGGTACCACGACCAGCCATATTTGTGGCAATAGTAACGGTTGATGTTTGTCCTGCTTCTGCAACAATTTCGGCTTCACGTTGGTGCATTTTGGCGTTCAATACATTGTGTTTGATGCCTTTTAATTTGAGCATGCGGCTTAACAATTCGGAAATCTCTACCGATGTTGTACCCACTAAAACCGGACGTCCTTTCGCTGTTTCTTCAATGATAACATCGGTTACAGCATTGTATTTCTCGCGCTTTGTTTTGTATACCAAATCTTCGCGATCTTTTCTTGATATTGCTCTGTTTGTTGGAATAACAGCAACATCTAATTTGTAAATATCCCAAAGTTCACCCGCTTCTGTTTCGGCTGTACCTGTCATCCCGCAAAGTTTATTATACATGCGGAAATAGTTCTGAAGCGTAACAGTAGCATACGTTTGAGTAGCTGCTTCGATGGTTACATTTTCTTTGGCTTCAATGGCTTGATGCAAACCATCGCTGTATCGACGACCATCTAAAATACGACCAGTTTGCTCATCTACAATTTTCACTTTGCCATCCATCACCACATATTCCACATCCGTTTCGAATAGTGTGTATGCCTTTAATAACTGGTTGATGGTGTGAATACGTTCAGACTTAATAGCAAAATCACGAAGCAATTGATCTTTCTGATCTATTTTAACCTCATCTGCATCTTTCGATTTCTCAATTAGAGCAATCTGTGAACCTACATCCGGAAGTACAAAGAAATTAGCATCTTCACTCACTCCTGTAATTAATTCAATTCCCTTTTCGGTAAGTTCGATGGAGTTGTTTTTTTCATCTATTACAAAGAAGAGTTCCGCATCCACCTTATGCATTTCACGGCTTTGATCCTGCATGTAGAAATTTTCCGTTTTTTGCAATAACGTTTTCACCCCTGATTCACTCAAATATTTGATGAGTGCTTTGTTCTTTGGCAAACCACGGTGGGCGCGCAATATAGCCATCCCCGCAACTTTATCATCTTGACCAAAATGTTTCTTTGCTTCAGCCAATGCCGAATTGATGAAATTACGTTGTGCAGTTACCAACTTTTCGATACGCGGCTTTAAGGCGAAAAATTCTTGATTGTCGCCTTTGGGAGTTGGACCCGAAATGATGAGTGGAGTTCTAGCATCATCAACCAACACCGAATCGACCTCATCCACAATGGCGAAATTATGACCACGTTGAACTAATTCTTCGGGGCTGCGTGCCATATTATCGCGCAAGTAATCGAAACCAAATTCGTTGTTGGTACCAAAAGTAATTTCGGATGCATAGGCAGCGCGTCTTTCAGCTGAATTGGGTTGGTGTTTATCAATACAATCAACACGTAAACCATGGAATTCGTAGAGCGTTCCCATCCATTCAGAGTCACGTCGAGCAAGGTAATCGTTCACCGTAACAAGATGGACTCCTTCGCCCGAAAGTGCATTTAGGTAAACAGGTAACGTTGCCACGAGTGTTTTTCCTTCTCCAGTAGCCATCTCCGCAATCTTCCCTTTGTGGAGCATTATACCACCAATAAGCTGAACGTCGTAATGAACCATATCCCAAATAACCCGGTTTCCGGCTGCAGGCCAATTGTTCATGTAAATAGCTTTGTCCCCGCTTATAGAAACATAGTCTTTCTTAATAGAAAAATCACGGTCTAACTGAGTTGCTGTAACTTCGAGTGTTGGATTCGTAGTAAATCGACGAGCTGTTTCGCGCATTACGGCAAACGCTTCAGGTAAAATTTCGAGCAATTTCACTTCGATTTTTTCGTGGATCTTTTTCTTGATTTTATCAATCGAATCGAAAAGCATTTCCTTTTCAGAAAAATCCATTTCTGTTTCCGTTTCAGCTCGTGCATTTAATGCAGCTATTTCATCGCGTTCGGCTTGAATGACTGATTGAATATTGGCCCGAAATGTGATCGTCTTATTTCTCAACTCATCGTTGCTTAAAGCAGCAAGCGTTGGATAAATGACATTTATTTTATCGACTAGCGGACGAATTTCAGCAAGGTCGCGATCGGATTTACTACCGACAATTTTTCCAAACAGGTTGGCGATCGATTTGATCATGGGTTCTAATATTCAAAAAATAGTGTGCAAAATTAAGGAATTTCCTTGGGCTTTTAACCCAAGTTTTATTCCTTCGAAATGTTCCTGACAAAAAGGCGAAAGAAATCTATTTAATTCATTTCAATTCTTGAATAGATGACTAACTGTCAACGATTCGAGAGAAATTATGCCATTAGTTTAAGTGATGGATAAGGCAAAAACTATTCGTAAAAATGCATTTCCTGCATGTATTCAAATGCTTTTTCTGGCATAAAACACCGTACATCTTTTTTCGATTTAACAGCTGTGCGAATCATAGTAGAAGAAATGTCCATTAATGGAGCTTCAACACTTATGATATTTGCATGATTCAAATGTTCTGGCAAGGAATATCCAGGTCTTGGGTAAACATACAAAGCATAATTCTTTAGAATCTCTTCATAGTTTTTCCATTTGTGGAAACCTTCGAGATTATCAGCCCCAAGAATTAATGCGAACTGATGTTGAGGATATTTTTCGGTAAGATGAGTGAGCGTGTTTATGGTGAATGATGGCTGGGACAAGGAGAATTCAATATCGCAAGATCGGATGTATGGAATATCTTCAATTGCCGCGTTTACCATCGCCAATCGGTGATAATCTTTCAGAAGACTTTGTTTCTGTTTGAGCGGATTATGAGGTGATACAACAAGCCAAACTTGATCTAAATCACTGAACTGCGCAAAATATCCTGCAATAGCAATATGTCCAATATGCACAGGATTAAACGAACCGAAGTACAGCCCGATTTTCATGATTAAGGTTGGTTTAAGAAATCATTTGCCATCACTAAAGCTTCTGGCAAAGAGACTTCTAGCGTATCATTTACAAGAATTCTATCGGCATGTTTTGCGTAATCCATTTCGCGCTCGGCTTTCTTAACACGTGTTTGAAAGCTTTTTTCGGTTTCTGTGGCCCTGTTAAATAATCGTTCTTTTAACACATCAAGCGAAGGAGGCATTACAAAAACCAACATGGCCTGTTTCCCAAAGTGACGTTTAATATTGAGTCCGCCTTCAACATCCACATCAAAAATGACATGGTTACCGCGGTTCCAAATTCGATCTATTTCGTTTTTAAGCGTTCCGTAAAATGTGCCTGGATAAACCTCTTCCCATTCGAGAAATTCGTCGTGTGCAATTTTACTAGTGAAATCTTCCGTATCCATAAAGTAATAATCTACTCCATGAATTTCGTTTGGACGTTGCTTACGATTTGTTGCAGAAACTGAAAATTCAATTCCCGGAATATTTTCCAAAATATGGCGCACGATGGTTGTCTTTCCAGCTCCACTTGGTGCGCATATGATGAGTAATTTGCCGCTCACAATACGTTATTCAATTGTTCTTTAATCTTTT
>CAXNNF010000071.1:0-5894 GCA_964203455.1 Bacteroidia bacterium | reverse complement strand
TATACAGCCGACCCTGAAAAAGATCCTTCAGCTGTTAAATACGATGTTATTTCATTTACCGAAGTATACGAAAAGGGTCTAAACGTAATGGATATGACAGCATTCACGCTGTGTAATGACAATAAACTACCAATCATCGTATTTAACATGGATGAACCTGGGAATTTGAAGCGTTTAATCGCTGGTGAAAACGTTGGGACTTTAGTAGAATTCTAAAGCATTTGAAAATCCTCTTTAAATCTTGTTTATTTGCATTCGATTAAATATTAAGTCATGAACGAACTCGTAAAGCCACAAATTGATGCTGCTACCACATTGATGGAAAAAGCAATTTCTCATCTTGACGCCGAATTGTCGAAAATTCGTGCAGGTAAGGCAAGCCCAGCAATGTTGGAAGGTATCTATGTTGATTATTATGGTACAAATACACCTTTGAGTCAAGTAGCAAATATTAATACGCCTGATGCAAGAACGCTTGCCGTTCAACCTTGGGAGAAGCAAATGCTTGGGCCTATTGAGAAAGCAATTTTTGGTTCAAATATCGGACTAACACCACAAAATGATGGTATAATGATTCGATTAAACATCCCACCTGTTACAGAAGAAAGACGTTTAAACTTAGTAAAGCAGTCGAAAGGGGAAGCAGAAAATGCCAAAGTTAGTATCCGCAATGTTCGTCGTGATGCTAATGAAGCCATCCGTAAATTAGTGAAAGATGGACTTGCGGAGGACGTTGCAAAAGACGCAGAAGTTAAAATTCAACAACTCACAGATGCATATATCGCCAAGACTGATAAGCATCTTGAAGCTAAAGAGAAAGAAATTATGACCGTCTAGTTTTAGACACAAAAAAGCCCGATAAAATTTATCGGGCTTTTTTATGCTTTAAACTGATTCCTTATTCTACTGTCACAGACTTTGCTAAGTTACGCGGCTGATCAACATTACAACCTCTCATGATTGCAATATGGTAAGCCAATAACTGCAATGGAATAACACTCATTAGCGGTGTTAATTCTTCTTCAACATCCGGAATTTCGATGGTATGATCGGCAAGAGCAGAAACATCTTTATCGCCTTGCGTCACAATAGCGATGATTTTTCCACCCCGAGCTTTAACTTCTTGCACGTTACTTAAAATCTTTTCGTAAGCACCTCTGCTAGGAGCAATAACTACGACAGGCATGTTTTCATCGATCAACGCAATAGGACCATGCTTCATTTCTGCTGCAGGATACCCTTCGGCGTGTATGTAGGAAATCTCCTTTAACTTTAAGGCTCCTTCTAAGGCAATTGGGAAATTATAACTTCTTCCTAGGTAAAGGAAATTATTGGCATCCTTATAAATAGCACTGATATCACGAATCTGATCATCTAATTTCAACATCTCTTCTATTTTAGAAGGAAGTTGATCGAGACCATTTAGCATTTGATGATATTTTGCTTGTGTTATCGTTCCTTTTTTGTTTGCAATAACTAAAGCCATCAACGTAAGAACTGTAACCTGAGCGGTAAACGCTTTGGTAGAAGCAACACCAATTTCAGGACCCGCGTGTGTGTAAGAACCCGCATGAGTTGCACGAGCAATAGAGGAACCTACAACATTGCAAATTCCAAAAATCGTTGCGCCTTTCGATTTTGCTAACTCAATTGCAGCTAGCGTATCGGCGGTTTCGCCAGACTGACTTATTGCAATAACTACATCATTCTCGGTAATAATTGGATTGCGATATCGGAACTCAGAAGCATATTCAACTTCAACGGGAATACGCGCCAAATCTTCGAATAAATATTCTCCAACCAAACCAGCATGCCAAGAAGTACCACAGGCCACTATAATGATACGATGAGCATTCATAATCTTGCTTTGGTAATCGATAATTCCTCCCAGCGTAACTTCACCTAATTCGATATTCAAGCGGCCGCGCATATTATCACGAATAGATCGAGGTTGCTCGTATATTTCTTTCAGCATAAAATGCTCGAAACCGCCTTTTTCGATTGTTTCCAATTGCATTTCTAATGCTTGGATATAAGGTGTTTTATCTTGATTTCGAATCGTTTTAATCTTCATTTCTTTTCCCGATTCCAAAATCACTATTTCCTCATCATCTAAATACACCACATTGCGAGTATATTCAATGATAGGTGTTGCATCGGAAGCAATGAAAAATTCATGGTTTGGACCAACGCCTACTACTAATGGACTTCCTTTTTTAGCACCAATCATTAAATCGGGATTCTCTTTTGAAAGAATAACAATGGCGTAAGCTCCAACAACTTGAGTTAAGGCAATCTGAACAGCATGAACAAGATCTACCTTCTCATTTTTAAGAATATTCTCAATTAAATAAATGAGAACTTCTGTGTCAGTATCGCTTTTAAAAACGTTGCCCCTATTTTCAAGTTCTTTTTTAAGTGATGCATAATTTTCAATTATTCCATTATGAATAATGACCAATTTACCTGACTCAGAGAAATGGGGATGTGCATTTTTATCATCTGGAATACCATGTGTTGCCCAACGTGTGTGACCAACTCCAACATGACCTGATGTATCTTTATTTTCAACAAATTTTTCTAACTCAGAAACTTTTCCTTTGCACTTGAAGAGACGGATATCATCTCCAGGATTTAATAATGCAACACCCGCGCTATCATAACCACGGTATTCGAGACGATGAAGACCTTTAAGTAAAATTGGATAAGCTTCGCGCTCACCCATGTATGCAACAATTCCACACATAATTTATTGAGATAAAATTTGATAAAGTAATTCAACTCGAACTGGACGATTCTCAGAAACTCCGCCTTTCAAAGGTACTCTGAAAGAACTAACCCCAGAACCAGTTGACTGAATGAAGAGTCCTCTATCTTCGAGCAAATCATTCAAAATTCCTTGAATGTACCTTGAAACATTAAATATATATTCATGTTTGACAGCATCATAATAACCACCCGACCAAGAGTCACCAATAATTAAATCTGGTGTGGTTTGAAGAGCACCGTCTTCTCCTTTGGTGATTAAATTAAGAAGCGGATTAGGTGCATAAATTCCAGTTTTATCAATATCGACAGGTACAAAAATACGAGCTTCATTAACCAATATTTTTCGACCCGCTTGCCAGGATTTTAAATCAGGCATATCGATACGCGTTCTCAAACCTGCCATTGTTTGCACATACGTTTCCTCACCCGCTGAAGCTGGTGTGGAAAGTAGCGTTTCAATATGATTGGAATAAGTATGATTGAATCGAGTAAATCTTGCACAATTTTCATTCACTGCAAAAGAAACCCTTAAACTATCATTTGAAGCATTTTTATAGAAAAGATCAATTCGTGCTCCCGAGGAAAGACTGAAATCTAATATTGCCCCTTCTCCTGCTAAAGTATTTCGAGTTTGAGATACGACGTATATTCCTTTAAAAAATTGAACGAATGCGTCACCATCAATAAGTGATGAAGGATTATCGTGAATTTCTTGCCCCAAGGAATTTTGAAGTTTGATTCGTAGTTGAGGCGCCTCTTTTTTTCCTGAAACGATAGTAGAATCTATAAGCAATGGAACGATGTAATCAGTTTGTCCAATTGGAGTTGGGTCTACGGATAGAGTATCGTTACTATAATATGTATTAGAAATAGTAAAATCTTCGGTAACACGATACACCGAGAATTTCTGTAGACCACTAAGCTTGGTTAAATCGCCGTAGTAGCCTCGGAAAGGCAAAACTAGAACAAGAGAATCAATAACAAAGTTTTCTCCAAAATCGATGTTACTCGCTGTTGGACGAAGCTGCGAATAAAAGCCAGCTTTCATCGAACCGAGAAATGGGTCGTTGTATGCGCCGAGCAAGTTGAGTGATAATTCATCTGTTTTTACTGAATCTTCGCGCTCTATTGAAGTCCTAATTGAAAAATCGTCTTTGCGAAGCAAATTAACTGCGTCTGAAGGATTTTGGACCTCCAAACCTAAATCAGGTTGTTTGCATCCCCAATTAAATGAGGAAAGGCATATTAACAATAGGATACCCGAAATCTTCCTCGTGAAAGTTTTCGGGTATATAAGGCTATTTATTTTCAAAGTAATCAGTAAAATAATAGAGAATTACTCAGCCATTTCGGCGACCGGCTCCCCCAAGAGAACCTCTTCATAAAATGTTGAATAAGATTCTGCGTAATTTGCGTCAGCAGAAGAATCAAGAATGGGCTTTTTGGAATTTCGAGCGAAACTAATTAAATCATCAGACACGCCATCCTGAGCAATGATAACACCATCAGAAAATGAAATCGCATGTTTCATGAGATTCAAATAGCTTGGTGTTTTTAATAATTCAACATCTTTTGAATCAATGCCATCCATCATTAATTTTTCAGCAAGTCGATGGTCCATATCCGATGTAAATGCATCGTCATATAAAGAAACAATAACTCGGCTTTCAGCAAACAATGGATCGTCTTTAAAATTTTGTTTAATAAGAATTGGAATTAAGGCAGCCATCCAACCTTGGCAATGAATTACATCTGGAGACCAGCCTAATTTTTTTACCGTTTCAATTACACCTTTGCAGAAAAACAACATGCGTTCGTCGTTATCGCCATAGAACTGTTCGTTTTTGTCGGTCGTAACATATTTCCGTTGAAAATATTCTTCATTATCAATGAAATAAACTTGCATCCGAGCTGCTTGAATTGAAGCAACTTTAATGATTAATGGTTGATCGTTATCATCAATAATAAGATTCATTCCCGACAAACGAATTACTTCATGCAACTGATTTCTGCGTTCATTTATGCAGCCATATCGAGGCATAAATGTTCGGATTTCGCGACCGCGTTCTTGAATGGCTTGTGGCAATTCACGGGCAACTTTCGATAAATGTGTTTCTGGTAAATAAGGGGTAATCTCCTGCGAAACAAACAATACTCTTGTCTTGGTCATAGCAAATCAATTATTAAGTGAGATGGGAGATTTATGGAATCATTCTTAAAATGTAAGCCGACTAAAATATTACAACGGCATGAATAACCCATATTCAGTGAAAATAAATCAGAATACAAAAATAAGAAAAAAATTTGGTTAAAATCAAGTGTATTCTATTAGCTTTGTCGCCCACAATTCGTAAATAGCGGATTAAGCGTGATTTAACTAATATTTAAGTCTGCTATTTTCTTCAAATTATTAGGTATGGTTATACTCAGAACAGTGTCTGAGCTTGAATTTTTCTTGGAAAATTGCCGAAAAGAAGAGAAGTCGGTGGGTTTTGTTCCAACAATGGGAGCCCTTCACGAGGGACATCTTTCATTAATTCGATTGGCACAAATGGAGAACACGTGCACTTTGTTAAGCATTTTCGTTAATCCAACCCAGTTTAACGAAACATCCGACTTTAAGACATATCCACGAAACGAAGAAAAAGATTTAGCATTAATCGAAACATTAGCTATTGATGCGGTTTTTATTCCAACAATAAACGAAATGTATGCGAATGATAAAAACGATTTGCTAGATTTTTCATTAGACGGTCTCGATAAAGTAATGGAAGGACGTTTTCGTAAAGGACATTTTGATGGTGTTGTTACGATAGTCGATAAATTTTTCTCACTCATAAAACCCAATGTCGCATATTTTGGATTGAAGGATTTTCAACAATTGGCCATCATTCGATTTCTAGCCTCCAAAAGACATCCCAAAATAAAAATTGCGGCCTGTCCAATTATCAGAGAAGTTGATGGATTGGCTAAGAGTTCGAGGAATGCTTTATTAAATAATGATGAAAGACAAAAGGCAGCATTGATATCTAGTGTGCTCAATACATTGAAAAAACAGTGGCGCATTTTACCATTTAACGAGTTACTCAACCAAGCTCGCGCTTCGTTTGATGGCACTGATCTTA